>CAZUBS010000033.1:0-10510 GCA_964618595.1 uncultured Desulfohalobiaceae bacterium | reverse complement strand
AACGGCCTGCTAGTCCAGCCCGAGCTGGGTGAGCAGGTCGTCGACCTCGGCCTGGGAGGCGCCGTCCGGGCTGGGCCCCTTGAGCTCGGAAACCCGCCTTTTGCTCTCCTGCTTGATCTGCTCGATATCCTTTCCGGGTTCGGCGGCGTATGCCTTGAGGGCCAGCCCGGTGCTCAGGTACAGATCGAAGACCGTGGACTCTATGGTGCGCAGGGCCTGGATGATGCGCTTGATCCGCTGCCCCGTGATGTCCTGGAAGGAGAGGGTGGTCATGATCTGCATCAGGTCGGTGTTCAGCTCCTGGTGCATGGCCCTGAGCTGTTCCAGGCAGGCCGGGTCGCCATCGTTCTCGATGCGGGAAAGCAGGAGCTCCGCCTTGTGCTGGCGGTCGAGGTGGTGCTCCACGATATCCATGATCTGCACGGTGGCCTGCTCCGTGGTCTTGAGGATGTGGTCCAGCTGGTCCGAGGCCTCGGTGAAAAGCTCGGCTGCCCGGTTCTGGTCCATGTCCGGGGATTCGGAGCGCTTGGCCATGGAGATCTCTTTGTAGATGACGCTCAGGCCGTCCCTGAGCTCCTCGACCAGGATGCTGGAAAAGCTCTGGTCCTGCAGGGATTCGCCCAGCGCCTTGCTGAACTCCCGCTCCAGGATGTCGGACAGCACCTCACGCATGCCGGTCATGGCCCGGCTGCTGACCCGTTCCATGAGCCTGTCGAGGATTTCTTCCCGGGAATACATTGGTTCTCCAGCTAAAGGTGGCTGTGGCAGGGCTGGTGTGTGCCCGTCAGAGGCATGGCAGAAAACGTCAACGGCCCGCCCGTCACAGCACGTCCTGATCAGGGGAGAGGGTGCGGACGTGCGGCACGGACAAGGTGTAGCGCACGGTGGCGTCGCCCTGCTCCAGGGACACGCTCCAGCCCAGCAGCCGCGCGTAATGCTCCACCAGGAACAGCCCGATGCCGAGATGGCCGGGCTTGGTCGTGGAGCCCATCTCCCAGGGGGTGATGTCCCGGGGCAGCCTGGTCGGAGAGATCAATTGGAAAGCCACCCCCTGTTCGTGTCGAAAGACGCGCAGGGGCATGGCTATGGTCTGATCGTTCTCGCTGTTCTGCGCCTGACAGGACTCCAGGGCGTTTTTGAGGGGTTCCTCGAGGCAGAAGGTCAAAAACAGCGGGGGCACCTCCAGACTGGGAATGTCCGGTTCGAGGTCGAGAGAGAGCGCGACGTGGTGCTTGAAATAGAGGTTGTTGTCCCAGAAATCCTTCAGCCAGGCCAGGTATTCGGGCAGGTTGATCTGTGTCTGCTCCTCAGCGCTGTAGAAGTGGCGCTTGTCGGCGCATTTGAGCTGCACGGTCAGCCCTTCCACGGATTTCAAGAGCCTCTCCAGCCTGCCCTGGCCCTCCGCCCCGCCGGAAAGCCCGGAGGGGCCCCGGCGGGAGATGAGCTCCAGCTGCATGTCCAGGACCTGGAGGTAGTTGTTCATGTTGTGCACGAACCCGGGAAGGAGATTCCCGGCGTTGGCCTGGAGGTACTGGCGCACCAGGGGGAGCAGTCGATGCTCAGGAATCTTCATATCTGTTTTCCCTGATCTGTTCGCGCTGCTCCTGAAAGACGAACTGCACGATGGCTTCGCGGTCGGATTCCCGGATGCGGGTAAACTCCATGACCAGGACGCTCGTCCCGTGGAGATCCTCGGTCCTGCGCAGCACCCCGATGGCCCCGGCCAGGTTCAAGGGGTACTGTCCAAGCAGGAGCACCACCTCCACGGTGTCGCCCAGGGAGAGTCCCTGCCCGGGGGTGACCAGCTTCAACCCGGCACCGCTCAGCTCGACCACATCGGTCTTGACGGGGAACTCCTCCTTGAGCAGGTCCCGGCTGATAAAGCTGATCAGCATGTCGACCTTCTTGTCGATGGCCTGCAGAAAGTCCTTCACGCCCTCGGGAATGTTGGCTTCCTTGAGCTTTTGGGGAGAAGGCCTGGGAGCCGAGCCTTTGCCGTGAAAAAGCGGGCTGTCTTTTTCCGATTCCACCCTGCGCGCGTAGGCCGTTATCCTGGTGGGGATACGCGAGAAGGTTCGGCTTTCCTGCTGGTTGCTCACAATGCACCTCTACCACAAGCTTTCATCGACATCCACGTTCATGGCGTGGACAGGGCAGATGCGGGTGCACATGCCGCAGGCGGAGCAGCTCTCCGGGTCAAAGGTCACCCTGCGGGTGTCGGGTTCCAGGCGCAGGGCCCTGGTGGCGCACATGGCCGTGCACAGCCCGCAGTGCAGGCAGGACTCCTCGTCACGCCAGATCTGCTGCGAGACCTTGGCGACCACGATCCCGTGCTCTTTGAGAAAGCTCACCCCGTCCTTGTAGTCCTGGACGGGGCCGCTGATCTCGACCACCATGTGGCCTTCCCGGCGTGGAGTGATGCGGGCCTTGAGGATGTTGAAGGCCAGATCGTACCGCTTGGCCAGGTCGCACATCACGGGCCGCCCGGAGACAAGGGGCGGGAAGGTCAGGGCGATGATGGCCCTGTTTTCTTTTTTCATGGGTTCGGTCATGGCAACCCCGGGCTGCGTGTTACCTGTTTTGCTGGAAGAGCCGGGCCCGTCGTGCTTCCGCAGACTGCGGGAACTCCTGGGTCACCTCCTCCAGCAGGAGGCTCCCGGCCTTGTCCTTGTCCAGGGCGTAAAACGACAGCCCCTGCTTGAGCAGGGCGGAAGGATACTTGTTGCTGTCGGGGTAACCCTCGATCACTTCCTGATAGGACAGGACCGCCCGGTTGTAATCCTTGAGCTGGTAAAAGGACTCCCCCTGCCAGAAAAGGGCGTTCGGCACCAGTTCGTTGTCCGGGAAGCTTGTGACGAACTCCTCCCACAGGGACTGGGCCTGTTCGTACTTGCGGTCGTTGAACGCGGACAGGGCCTGGTTGTAAAGGTCCTGGGCAGAAAGGGTCTCCGGGGCTTGGTCGGACGGACTGCCCGACTCGGCATCGCCGGCAGTGACAGGGGCCTCCTGCCCCAGCCCAAGCTGGCTGGAGACCATGGCCAGCTCCTGCTCCAGCCCGGTGACCATGGCTGTGAGATCGGCCAGGGTCGCGGTGGCGTTGTGCAGCTGGGTGCGCACGTCGGGCACGACCTGGTCCAGCTCTTCGACCCGCCCTTCCAGGGTGGCCACCTTGACCTTGAGGTTCTCGATCTCGGCCCAGAGGTTGGCCTGGGTCGAACGCACTGGCTGGCTTTCCTCGGCAATGCGTTCATCCAGTATCTCGCGTGTGTTTGCAATCTCCTGCTCGAGCTGCTGGATGCGGCGGTCCAGGCGCACATCCATCTCGTACTGCACGGTCTCCATGTCCCGGCTGGTGGCGACACAGGCGGGCAGAAACAGCACACAGCTCAGAAGAATCAAAATCGATCTGTTCATGGTACACGTTTTCCTCGTTTACGTCCGAAGATCCAGTAGGCCAGGCCGCCGAGCACGGGAACGAAGATCGAACCGGCCAGCCAGGCCATTTTTTCCTGCGGCGTTGGGAATTCCCGGTGAAAGATATGCCATATGGCCAGGAGGTTGGGCAAGACAGGGACGACCAACAGGACGGCCAGCAGCGCTATCTGGGCTGGTGAAACGCCAAACATCACGATCTCCTTTGGCCGAGCAGCAGCCAGAGCCCAAGGAGAGTGGAGCTCACGGCCATGGTCTGGTTGAGGTGGAAGAGGGCCGGTTGCAGCGCTGTAACGGGATTCAGCAGGTTGCTGAAGAACCAGAACAGGGATGCGCAGGTCAGACAGACACCAAAGATGCGGCCGGGTCCAGGCAGCAGGGGCTTGAGCTCCTGGACCAGCACAAAGACTGCCAGGCCGGTCACGACCTGGGCGAGGTGAACCGGGGAGAGGCCTTTGAACGCCTGTTCCGCGGTTTGCATGGCAAGCCAGGGCATGGCCGCGTCAGGGGTCCGGATGCAGGGGGCTGTCAGGCAGGCAAGCCCGGTCAGCGACAGCCCCAGGGCCAGACCCGGGGCGGCTGCGTCAGCCCAGGAGCGAAGCGGCTGTCCGCAACCCCGGATGCAGGCGGCCGCGGCCAGGGCCGCGGCAACCGTCCCTCCCTGAAACATCAGGCCCCCCTTCCAGAGCATGAGCGTCTCCAGGGGCTGGTCCGCAAACAGCCCGGGGTGGGCCAGGACATACAAAACCCTGGCCCCGGCCAGGTAGCTGAGCAGCACCTGGAATCCGAGCTCCGGAAGCAATGCGGTGTCAAGCCCCTGCAGCCCGGCTTCGCGACGCGTGAACAGTATTCCGGCGAAAAAGGCAGCGGCAATGAAAAACCCATAGACATAAATGGTGACAGGACCAAGCTCAATCAGGACGGGATGCATGCTGCATCTTTTTTTTCTTGTACAGGGAGATCAGGAGCAGGACCCCCCCCGTGGAGATGGCGATGTCCGCGACATTGAAGGCCGGCCAGTGGTGTGTTCCCACGTAGAAGTCCAGGAAGTCGACCACCTGGCCGACCCGGATCCTGTCGATCATGTTGCCCAGGGCGCCCCCCAGGATGAGCCCCAACCCGGAAAAAAGCACCTTGTCCTCCCTGTCCACAGTGCGCAGCAGGTGGGCGATGAGCACCACGGCCAGGGCTGCGGCTCCGATAAAGAAGTAGGTCTGCCAGCGCGTGTCCGCCCGGTTGAGGAAACCAAAGGCCGCCCCTTTGTTCAGGACATGCACGATGTCGAACAGCCCCGGTATGACCGTGAACCCAGACCAGAGGGGGATGGTCTGCTCCACCCAGAGCTTGGTCAGCTGGTCCAGGACCACCACCAGGAGGCTCAGACCCCCGGCAATCTTGTAGCGCTGTGTCATGCTTTCTCCTCTTCCCCCGGCAGTGTCGCCAGCACGTCGCTGCAGCGGGGGCAGACCGAGGGGTGGGCGGGGTTGGTGCCCAGCTCCTGGCTGAATACCCAGCACCGTTCACACTTGGCCCCCTGGGCCGGCACCACCGAGATGCGCAGTCCCGGAAGCTCCTCGCTTTGAAAGCTGCCTTTCGGGGCGGTTTCCCGGGGTTCCAGGCTGACCCTGGAGACGATGAACACGTCCCGGAGGTCCCCAACGACGCCGGCCAGTGCCTCGCGCAGCTCTTCATCTGCGTGGAGCAGGACGTGGGCGTTCAGGGAGTGGCCGATGCTCCCGTCCCTGCGCAGGGGTTCGATGGCCTTGGTGACCTCGCCGCGCACCACCCAGACCAGGTCCCAGAGCTCCAGCTCCTCCCGCGTGATCAGGTCGGGAGGGAGCTCGCCGGGCTTGAAGGCGAAGACGGTGGGTACCGTGCCGCGCAAGGGTTGCGGGATGTGCTGGAAGACCTCTTCCGCGGTGAAGCTCAGCACCGGGGCCATGTCGTGGACCAGTGTGGCCAGGGTCCACCACAGGGCGGTCTGGGCCGACCGCCGTTCAGGGCTCCCCGGTCCGGAAACGTAGAGCCGGTCCTTGACGATATCCAGGTAGAAGGCCGAGAGATCGGTCACGCACAGCTCGTGCAGGGTGTGGAAGACCCTGTGGAACTGGTATTCCCGGTAGGCCCCGGCCATGCGCTTGTGGGCCCGGGCCACCCTGTGCAGCAGGTAACGGTCCAGGGGCTGCATGCCGGCAAAAGGCGTCACGTCGCCCGGCCCGAACCCGTCGATGTTGCCGAGCAGGAAACGGCAGGTGTTGCGGATGCGGCGGTAGGCATCCACCAGACGGCCCAGGATCTCGTCGGAGATGCGCACGTCCTCCTGGTAGTTCACCGCCGAGACCCACAGGCGAAGGATTTCGGCGCCGTGGGTTTCGATGATCTCCTGCGGGGCGATGACATTGCCCAGCGACTTGGACATCTTGCGCCCCTCGCCGTCCACCACGTAGCCGTGGGTCAGCACCGAGCGGTAGGGGGCACGCTCCCGGGTGCCCACGGACGCCAGCAGCGAGCTGTGAAACCAGCCCCGGTGCTGGTCGGTGCCTTCCAGGTAGAGGTCGGCCGGGAAGGAGCATTCCGGCCGTTGCTCGACCACGGCCGCGAAGCTGGTGCCGGAGTCGAACCAGACGTCGAGGATGTCGTCCTCCTTTTTCCAGCTTGTCCCGCCGCACTCGGGGCAGGCCAGCCCGGGGGGGGCCAGCTCGGAGACCTCCGCCTCGAACCAGTAGTCGCACCCCCGGGGATGGTCCTGGAAGCGTTCCACGATCTCAAAGACCCACTTGGAGTCGGTGTAGGCGTGGTCGCACCCCTGGCAGAGCAGGGCGATGATGGGCACCCCCCAGGTGCGCTGCCGGGAGATGCACCAGTCGGGCCTGTTCTCGATCATGGAGTGGATGCGCTCCCGGCCCCAGGCAGGGATCCACTCGACCTGGTCCCTGATCGCGGCCAGCGCCTTGGTGCGCAGCCCGTTCTTCTCCATGGATATGAACCACTGGGTGGTGGCCCGGAAGATGACCGGCTGCTTGCAGCGCCAGCAGTGGGGATAGGAGTGGGTGAGCCTCTGGCCGGCCAGGAGGTGGCCTTCGTCCTGAAGCACCTGGATGACCCTGGCGTTGGCCTCGAAGACGTTCAGCCCGGCGAACCGCGCAACGTTCTCCAGGAAACGCCCCTGGTCGTCCAGGGGGGAGAGGATGTCCAGCCCGTACTTGAGCCCGGTCTCGTAGTCCTCGCGTCCGTGCCCCGGGGCCGTGTGCACGCAGCCCGTGCCAGCCTCCAGGGTGACATAGGGGGCCAGGACGATGGGGGAGGCTCGGTCGATGAACGGGTGGCGGGCGGTGAGCCCTTCCAGCTCCCGGCCTGAAGCCTCGCCAAGCACTTCGTAGTCTTCCCAGTCAAAAACCGCTGCACACTGGGCCACCAGGTCCCTGGCCAGGACATAGTGCTCACCACGGGCCTGGACAAGCTGGTACGTGAACTCTGGATGAACCGCCACGGCCATGTTTCCCGGCAGGGTCCAGGGAGTGGTCGTCCAGATGACCACCCAGGCCTTGCCGGGCTCGGCGCGGGCAAAGACCTCTTTCAGGCGGGGGTCGTTCAGGGGGAAGCGCACGTAAATGGAGGGGGAGGTGTGGTCGCTGTACTCCACCTCGGCTTCGGCCAGGGCTGTTTCACAGGAGCAGCACCAGTGGATGGGCTTCTTGCCGCGCACCACCGAGCCCTGGGCCATGAACCTGCCCAGCTCCCGGGCCGTGGCAGCCTCATAGGAGGGGTCCATGGTGCGGTAGGGGGTGTCCCAGGTCCCGAAGACGCCAAGCCTCTTGAACTCCTTGCGCTGGATGTCCAGGAACTTGGCGGCGTAGTCCCGGCAGATCCTGCGCACCGTGACCAGGGGCAGGTCGGTCTTGCCCTTGTCCTTGAGCTCCTGGGAGACCTTGTGTTCGATGGGCAGGCCGTGGCAGTCCCACCCCGGGACGTACTCGGCCCGCCTGCCGGACAGGTTGCGCGACTTGACGATGAAGTCCTTGAGGACCTTGTTCATGGCCGTGCCCAGATGGATGTGCCCGTTGGCGTAAGGCGGGCCGTCGTGCAGCACGAAGCGCTCCTCTTCCCGGTTGGCGGCCACCATTGTCTGGTAGGCGTTGTTCTTCTCCCAGAAGGCGAGCATTTTGGGCTCGTTCTGGGTCAGGTTGGCCCGCATGGGGAAGCTGGTGCGGGGAAGATTGAGGGTTTTTTTGTAATCGGCCATGTGCTGCGTGTTCCTCCGGATTTCAGCTGGAAAGGCCTGCCGCTTCTTCAGTGTGCTCCTGAAAACGCGTCAGAAAGTCTGGTGTCGGGGGCGGTCTTCAATGACCCGGCAGGCTGCGCAGAAACCGGATCGAAAGGTCGGCCCAAGTATTGAAAACAAAAGGATAAACTGGATCATGAGTCAGCGGAAGTCAAGCCCGGTTTACCCTGCGGTTCCCTCCAGGGGCACCGCGCGGTCGAGGAGCCTGCCCAGGTCCCGTCCGGCGTGCTCGGCCTGTTTGATGACATCCTCGAGACTGGTTGGCTCCATGCAGTCGGGAAGGTTCTTGTTGGTCAGGCAGGAGATGCCGGCCACCTCCATGCCCATGTGGTGCGCGGCAACAGCCTCCAGAACCGTGGACATGCCCACTGCGTCCCCGCCGAGGCGCTTGAAGGCCCGGGTTTCGGCGGGCGTCTCCAGGCTGGGGCCGGAAACCCCGACATAGACCCCGCGCTCGAGCCGCAGCCCCAGTGCGGAACCCTCACGGAGCAGCGCCTTCTGCAGTGCTGGAGCGTAGACACTGCTCATGTCCGGGAAGCGGGGTCCCCAGTCATCCACGTTCGTGCCGGTCAAGGGGTTGCGGCCGGTCATGTTGAGGTGGTCGCTGATGATCATGAGGCTGCCCGTGGAGAACAGCGGGTTGAGGGCGCCGGCGGCGTTGGTCAGCAGCAGCCGCCCGATGCCCAGCTCTCCCAGGGTGCGAATGCCGAAGCAGACCTGGCGGGGGGCGTACCCTTCGTAGAGGTGGAAACGTCCCTGGAGCACCAGCACGGGGGTGCCGGACACCCTTCCCAGGTGCAGGGCGCCGGCATGGCTTTGCACCGTGGACCTGGGGAACCCCGGGATGAGCGCATAGGGTATGGACACGGTGTCCCCGAGCCTGTTCACCCAGCTGCCGAGGCCGGTGCCGAGCACCACCCCCACTGAGGCCGGTTGGTCCTGCTCAAGCCGGGAACGGATGAAGTCTGCTGCCTTTGTGACCTGTTCTCGGTAGTCCATGGGCCGGTGTCGCCTGCAGGGTGGGAGGGTCGCCTTGAAGGTGCACGCCTGTCGCGGACGGTGCACCGCACGGCGCTCCCTCAATCATTTTCTTGCCACGGGTCGCTTGGTGATGTAACCGGAAACCCGTCTTCAGGCAATGCCCGGCGGCGCATCACATCCCGTTCCAATCCGCACAATGGTCCGTCTGGACACAAAACGGCACGTGAGGCCGGGGCGACGCAGGATTTTGTTTCCTACGTAGGATTTCGGACCTGCCGCCGCTGTTGCGCCGTATCGGCCCTGCTCCGGGGAGAGTTGATTTTTCTCCGTTATTATGCGGGAATTACCAGCTCGAAACCAAATAAAAAGACAAGTGATTCAAGGAATATCCGTGTCCAGCCAACACAAGATTCTCATAGCCAACCGGGGCGAGATCGCCATCCGGATCCTTGAGGCCTGCCGGTCACTCGGGCACGACTTCGTCTGCATCTACACCGAAGAAGACTCCCAGTCGGGGCACTGCGACCTGGCCCGAAGGTTTGGCGGGGACAAAGCGCTCTACCGGATCAGCACCTATGCAGACGCCAACGAGATATTCGCGGTTGCCGACGACAGCAAGGCCACGGCCATCCACCCCGGGTACGGCTTTTTCGCGGAAGACTTCCGTTTTGCGCGGCGAGCCGCGGAACGCAGGAACCCGTTGCGGTTCATCGGCCCGTCCTGGCGGGTTATCAAGGAGCTGGGGGACAAGATCAACACCAAGCGGCTGGCCCGCAGTCTGAACGTTCCCACCGTGCCGGGCTCGGACCGCCCCGCCTTTGACGAGCTGGAGGCGGAGGAGATTGCAGAAAGCCTGTTCGCCTTTCAGGCCGAGCTGGGGATCGAAACCCCCCTGGTTCTGGTCAAGGCCTCGGCCGGGGGCGGCGGCATGGGCATCGAGGAGGTGGACAACATGGACACCTTCCGGACGGTCTTTCGCAGAATCCGCAACTATGCCAAGCGGCAGTTCCGGGACGACGGGGTGCTCATCGAGCAAAGGATCTTCGATTTCAACCACCTCGAGGTGCAGGTCCTGGGGGACCGGGACGGCACATCCATTGTCCATTTCGGGACCCGCAACTGCACCGTGCAGAGCACCGGCCACCAGAAACGCATCGAGGTGGCCCCGGGGTTTGCCCCGCAGGAACAGCACTACGGCTTTGACGCACAGAAGGTCCTGGACGACGTCACCGAGTACTCGCTGCGCATGGCCAGGGAGGTCTCCATGGACAGCGTGGGCACCTGGGAGTGGATCGTGAGCAGGGACGGGCAGCCGTTCCTGATGGAGGTCAATGCGCGGATCCAGGTCGAGAACGGGGTCTCGGCAATCATCTCCCGCATCGGCTCCAACACCGATGTCGACCTGCTCCGGGAGCAGATCCGGCTGGGTCTGGGGCAGAGCATGGGGTACGGCCAAAAAGACATTCGTTTCGAGGGGGTGGGCATCGAGTACCGCATCATTGCCGAGGACCCGGACAACAAGTTCGCCCCCTGGGTCGGCCGCATCGAGCGCTTTGCATGGCCCAGGCACGACTGGCTGAAGATGCACACCCACATCCCGAGCGACCGGCCCTATGACATCCCGACTGATTTCGACCCCAACCTGGCCCTGGCCATCGTCTGGGGCGAGAGCCTGGAGCAGGCCAAGCAGCGGGGGCTCTCGATTCTGGACGAGCTGACACTCGAAGGCAGGACCCCAAGCGGGCAGCCCCTCAAATCCAACCTCTCCTTTTTGCGGGAACGCACCGGGGAGCTGCTCGGTTTCTGAGGCGCCCG
>CAZUBS010000032.1:1257-10524 GCA_964618595.1 uncultured Desulfohalobiaceae bacterium | reverse complement strand
GTCGACTGAGTGGACTTGGTGGACAAAGCAAAAGGATCCTGTCCACTTCGTCCACAAAGTCCACTCAGTCCACCAGGCCCACACTATCTCCAAACCCTCATTGCCCATGGACTACCAAGGTCGCATCATCCGCCCCCCGAGTGAGGCCGACTCCATTCTGCTGCAGGTCACCGTGGGCTGCTCCCACAACAAGTGCACCTTCTGCGGCGCCTACAAGGACAAACGCTTCTCCTTCAAGCCACTGGACACGGTTGCGTCCGACATCGCCTTTGCCGCGCGTCACTGTCAAAACCAGCGCCGGGTCTTCCTGTGCGACGGGGACGCCCTGATCATGCCCCAGGAGCGCCTGCGGCGTTTGCTGGCCTCGATCAGGGAACACCTCCCCTGGGTCACCAGGGTCGCGACATATGCAGGTGCCAAGAGCCTGAAGCGCAAGAGCCGAACCGAGCTCGAGGAGCTGCGTTCCCTGGGGCTGTCCCTGGTCTACATGGGGCTTGAGTCCGGGGACCAGGCAACCCTTGAGCGCGTGTGCAAGGGAAGCACTGTTAGGGACATGATCGAACAGGGGTGCCGGGCCAGGCAGGCCGGTCTGAAGCTGAACGTCACCGTGCTTCTGGGGCTGGCCGGGAAGGAGCGCTCCCAAGAGCACGCCCTGGCCACGGGAGCGGCTCTTTCCGAAATGGACCCGGACCAGGTGGCCGCACTGACCCTGATGCTCATCCCAGGCACCCCTCTGCACGACGATGCCCAGGCAGGCAGCTTTCTCCTCCCCGATACGCAGGGGATGCTGGCAGAGCTGCGGACCCTGCTTTGCCACACCGACCTGTCCCGGGGTCTTTTCCTCTCCAACCATGCCTCCAACCACCTGCCCCTCAAGGTCCGGTTGCCCCGGGACAGGGAGCGCGCCCTGAGCCTGATCGACAGGGCCAGACAAGGACACGTCCCACTGACGCCCGAAGGCAGGCGCAGATTGTGACCTTGTCCCGGCAGGTTCTCTGGGCTATGCACCCATGACGTGACCTCCGCACTGCAAATACACCGAAAGTTTCCTGCCCACGGCAGGACGCCATCCACCCACATGTTTCTTTCAGGAGACACCAGATGTTCACCGATGTGCTCGAAATCACTGTAAATTACGAGGAGGACGGGATCCTGACCGTCAAGGAGCTGGACAAGGAGATCCTCTCCAAGGGAGCCTGGACCACCATTCTTTTCCGCTACCGGGAATGGGACCACAAATCACAGGACTACGGCCCGGACAAGTTCACCATCAGACGCTACCGCAAGATGAGCGGGGTCTACCGCCAGCAGTCCAAGTTCAACATCTCAAGCCGCAAGCAGGCCGAGAAGATCATCGAGACCCTGAGCCGGTGGCTCGAGTCAGAGGAGTAGCCTCACCCGCCATCCGCCTGCACCGGGAAAGCCGCCCACGGCGCAGGAGGGAGAGCAAGACCACGACATGAGGCATGAGACCATGAGAAAATGCGCAACCCTGACAACTGTTTTCGCTGGAGTGCTGCTGCTGACCTGGCTCGGCCTGTCCTTCTGGAGCGGGCTCAGGGCAGAGGAGGCCTACTACTCCTCCCTGAGCGACCTGGGTCACTCACCCCTGCTCACCGTCTCTTCCCAGGACTTCAACCGGGGACTGTTTTCATCCACGAGCCTGACCCGGGTGACTTTTCCAAGCCGGGCCGCTGCGGAACCGGATGACCCCGGGCTGGTGCTCCTCGTCGAGCAGGAGATCGACCACGGACCCTTCTCGTTGCGCCGGGCCGGGCTCAAGCCGGTCCTGGCGGTTGTGAGCACCAGGGTCGCGTCCGACCCAGACACCATGACCCCGGCTCTTTCCGGGCCGGGGGGCGGCATCGACCTCTCCGCCATCCAACAGCGCACCGTGATCGACATCTCCGGCGGGGGCACCTTTTCCTTGTCCGTGCCCCCCGCGGCTCTCAAGGCCGATTCCAGCGGCCCCCTCTTCTTTTGGGGCGGCCTTGAGCTCAGCGGTCGCTTTTCAGGACAGGGCCGGACTGTGCAGGGTGTGCTCTCCGCCCCGGGCCTTGAGCTGCGCCAGCCCGGGCAAACCCTTGCCTTCAGCGGGCTCAGACTCGACTTTGACTTGGAGCAAAACCCTTCGCTTGCCTTCACCGGCACAACCCTGTTGGAAGTGGACAGCCTTGCCGCTTCCCACCCAACCAGCCTTCCCCGGGGGGGCACGGTCGACTCGCTGCAGGTTCGCAATGACTTCGAGGAAACAAATGGACTGGTCCGGGTTTCCTCCTCCATCAGCGCCGAACGGATTCTCACTTCAAACGCTACCTTTGGCCCATTGCTCCTGGAGCAGGAGCTTCAAAACCTGGACAGTGCAGGGCTGGCCGCTCTGCACCGTGCAGGTCGGAAACTTTCAGGGGCCGCTGACGGCATGACCGATGCTCAGGTCCAGGGCATGGTCGATGAAGCACGGTCGAATATTCTTCCCGTTCTGCTCGCCGCCTCACCCGAGATCCACCTGAAACGTCTGCGCTTCACCACGCCCCAGGGTGATGTCACCGCCTCCGGGCACATCCTTTTCAACGGGCAGCATCCCCACTCCCTGGCCACGCCGCTTTCGCTTCTCGGGGCCCTGTCACTCCAGACCGACCTGCGTCTGCCCGAGGAGATACTGCTCAACCTGCTGCGCTCCGCTTCCGCTGCCCCCGGGGTCCTGATCGACCGGCTGGTGGCCAAGAGGGTTCTGGCCAGGAAAGGGTCCGATCTGCTGCTGGACCTGCGCTACCAGGACGGCCGGATCACTCTCAACGACCGGCCGGTGAGCCTGTTGGAGCTGCTGGCACTGGTGGCGGGGTGAGGAAAGAAACACGACAACACGTCCATGGCGGGTACTTTTCCGAGATCGGCACGAACCAGGCGGGAACATGCCGCCAAGCAGTCACCAGAGCCTGAGGTACTATGATCGAAACTCTTGCATGGTTGGTCCTGGCCATTGCGGTGCTCACCGCGGTTGTGGCCACCGCACTGCTGGTCCTTGCCTCGCGAAGCCTTCGGAAGGCGGGCAGGGAGGTGCGGGAAGAGCTCCGAGCCGGTCGCCAGGAATCACGTCTGGCCGGCAGGGAGCTCCGTGAGGAGGTTGCTTCCGGCCTCACGTCGACCAATGACACTCTCTCCAGGTTGCTGGAGGGGATGGGCACGGCCCAGCACGCACAGCTCGAACAAATGAGCAGGCAGCTCAAGGGGCTCTCCGACTCGAACCAGGCCGCGCTGGACCGCATCCGCACCAGCGTTGACTCCCGGATCAGGGAGCTGCAGCTGGGCAACGAGAAAAAGCTCGACGAGATGCGCAGGACCGTAGACGAGAAGCTGCACGAGACACTTGAAAAACGGCTCGGGGAGTCCTTCAGGATCGTCAGTGACCGGCTGGAAGCCGTGCACAAAGGCCTTGGGGAGATGCAGAGCCTGGCCACGGGCGTGGGTGACCTCAAGCGGGTGCTGACCAATGTCAAGGCCCGCGGCACGTGGGCTGAGGTGCAGCTCGGGGCCATTCTCGAACAGATCCTCACCCAGGAGCAGTTCCAGAAGAACGTCTGCGTCACCAGCGGCTCTGCCGAGCGGGTCGAGTACGCTGTCCGGCTGCCCGGGCCGAAAGACGACCCCGAGGCGTGCGTGTGGCTCCCCATTGATTCGAAGTTCCCCCAGGAAGACTACATCCGTCTGCAGGATGCAGCGGACAAGGCAGACCCGGACGAAGTGCGGGCGGCGGCCGATGCCCTGGCCCGTGCGGTGCGAACCTCTGCCAGGGACATCCACGACAAATACGTCAACCCCCCACGCACCACTGACTTCGCCATCATGTTCCTGGCTACGGAAGGTCTCTACGCCGAGGTGCTGCGGCAGCCGGCTCTGGCCGACGAGCTCCAGCAGCGCTACCGGGTCGTCCTGGCCGGACCCACGACCCTGGTGGCGATTCTGAGCAGCCTGCGCATGGGCTTCCAGACCCTGGCCATTGAGCAGCGCACCTCGGAGGTGTGGCGGGTCCTGGGGGCGGTCAAGACCGAGTTCGGCAAGTTCGGTGCTGTGCTCGAGAAAGTAAAACGCCAGCTGAACACGGCCAGCCGTTCCATCGAGCAGACCGGGGTGCGCAGCCGGGCCATGCAGCGCAGGCTCCGCTCGGTCGAACAGCTCTCCGAGACAGAGGCCTCGAAGATCTTCTCCCTGCAGACCGCAGACCTCGAGCCTCTTGACGAGGAGGACCCCGATGAAAATGGGGGGCCGGAAACCGGTTGACCACGTGTCCACCATCCCGGTCCGCCACAGGCCACGAGCTACCGTTAATGCATTTCTTGAAAACTCTGCCCTGAGCCCCCGCCAGGAGGAGAGGCAGAGCCTGAACTCCTTCCTCTTCGAACGCCGACCCCGCACTTGATGAATCTCCGGTAGAGCGGCCCCTCCACCTGGCCACCATCTGCTATGTCATGCGTTCGTCATTGCACCGCTGCCTCTGCTTCACACGCACCTGCTAGCCATTCCCGACGTGCCCCGGCTTTTGCGCTTTGCGACACCCTGATGCCAGGAGGTGCCCCCATGCCCCTTTCCCGGACTCTGGATCCCCTGAAGATCGACCTGCCGGTGCAAGGTCGGCTGCCCAGGGCTCTTTTGCAGATGGCCCTGCCTTCGCTGGAGAAGATGCTTCGGCTTGGTTCACTGGGCAGCCTCTATCGCTCCCTGCCCGCTGGGGAGCGCGGTGTCACCTTTGTGGACACACTGTTGCAGCGCCTGGAGGTGGGGGTGAGCCTCCCCGAGCTTGACCGGGCCCGGGTGCCGGCGGACGGACCCTTGATCGTGGTGGCCAACCACCCCTTCGGTGCACTGGAAGGCATGGTGCTGGCATGGATGCTCGGCAGGGTCCGTCCGGATTTCAGGATCATGGCCAACCTCATCCTGAACCGCTTCCCTGAGACCAGGGAGCTGTTCCTCCCGGTGGACCCCTTTGGCCGTGCAGCTTCGACGGGGCGAAACATTGCCCCGCTCAAGAACGCCATCCGATGGGTCAGGGGCGGGCACTGTTTGGGAATATTCCCGGCCGGCGAGGTGGCCTCGCTCAACATACGCAAGCGGTCCGTGCTCGATCCCGAGTGGAGCCCGACCATCGCCCGCCTGGTGCGTCTCACCAAGGCCCCGGTGCTCCCTGTTTACTTCAAGGGGGCCAATGGGGCCCTGTTCCATCTGCTGGGCCTGCTCAACGGGCACATGCGCACGGCCATGCTGCCCCGGGAGTTCCTGAACAAACGTCGCACCACGGTCCTGGTGGCCGTGGGCACCCCTGTACCGTTCAAACGCCTGGAACGCTGTCGGACCGATGCGGAGTGCATCGACTTTCTGCGCACACGCACCTATCTGCTCGCCAACCGCTTCAATTCCACGGGGGCTGGAAGCGCCATGGTCAGTGATACGATGCAGCCTGTGGCGCCTCCCGGTGACCCCGGCGCCCTGGAAGATGAGATCCTGGGCCTGCCCCAAGACGCCCTGCTCTGCGAGAACGGCCGGTTCGCCGTGCTCGCTGCACCCGGCCTGGACATCCCCCTGAGCCTGGCTGAGATCGGCCGCATCCGGGAGGTCAACTTCCGTGCTGTCGGCGAAGGCACGGGGATGGAGCGGGATCTGGACCGCTTTGACACGCACTACCTGCACCTGGTGCTCTGGGACCGGTCGCAACGAAAGATCGCCGGGGCCTACCGCATGGGGCCCACCGATCATATCCTGAACGAGCGGGGCCCCTGCGGGCTCTACACCACCACCCTGTTCCGCTACAAAAAGGATTTCCTTCGGCGCATCGACCCCGCCCTGGAGCTGGGGCGGGCCTTTGTGGACCAGCCCTACCGCAAAAGTTACTCCCCCCTGATGCTGCTCTGGAAAGGCATCGGGACGTATGTGGGCCGCAACCCCCGCTACCGGATCCTGTTCGGGCCTGTCAGCATCAGCAACACCTACCACCCGTTCAGCCGCAAATTCATGGTCGCGTTCCTCAAGCAACACCACCGGGTTGCCGAACCATTGCTGCTCAAGGGTGCCCGCCCCAGGAGCGCGCCTCGGAACTGGTCCAGGACGCCCGGTGGACTCAGGCTCCGGGATCTGGTTGCCCAGTGCCGGACCATCGAGGACGTCTCGGGCATAGTTTCGGAACTGGAGGGGGGCAAGCTTGGCGTCCCGGTCCTGCTGCGGCAGTACCTCAAGCTCGGCGGAACCCTGGTGACCTTCAATCAGGACCGGATGTTCTGCAACGCCCTGGACGGCTTGATCCTGGTGGACCTGATGCGCACCCCGGAGTCAGCACTCGCCCGGCACCTGGGGCCGGAACCGGCCCGTGCCTTTCGCATTTTTCACCAGGACGGGGGACTGACCAACCGGGCTGCCTGATCTCAAGCCACTTTCCGCCCTTTTCCCCCCGCCCTGCTTGGTGTATCCAAGGCTCCTGCACGCGCAGCAATTTCCGTTTGCAGCGCGGCATTGTCTTTGACGCCCTGCCTGTCCGGTCGTTCTCAGTGCAGGGATGGAATCAGGACACGCATACACCTGCAAGGAGATGTCATGAACCTGGAAGACTTGAAACGTGATGCCGGCGAGGAAGCTGCACGACAGGTCGAATCCGGCATGCGGCTGGGCCTTGGGACCGGCTCCACGGTGCGCTACTTTCTGGAGGCACTGGGAAGGCGCCTGGCCAGTGAGGAGATCAGCGACGTGGTGGGCGTGCCCACCTCGCTGGCCACGGAACGCCTGGCCAAGACACTGTCCATCCCCCTCGCCACCCTGTCCTCCGTGCCTGAGCTTGACCTGTGCGTGGACGGGGCCGACGAGGTGGACCCCAAGCTCAACCTGATCAAAGGCATGGGCGGGGCCTTGCTCAGGGAGAAGATCGTGGCCGCTGTCAGCGGTCGGCTGGTCATCATCGCCGATCAGACCAAGGTGGTGGACTCCCTGGGGGAGAAGAGCCCTTTGCCGGTCGAGGTGCTCCCCTTCGGCTGGAAACCCACCGCGGCCATGGTCCGCAACCTCGGAGCCACCCTGGAGCTGCGCAAGCAGGGCAGGGAGGTGATCATGACCGACCAGTCCAACTTCATCCTCGACTGCCGCTTTCCCGACCTGGCCCGGGACCCGCGTCATGTTGCCAGATCCCTGGAAGCTCTGCCCGGCGTTCTCGGCCACGGCCTGTTCCTGGGCATGGCCGACGAGGCCATCATTGCCGCCGAGGGCGGTGTGCAGCGCATGACCGCCGCACCGTGACCATGGCCGCTCCACCCGAGCACGACCTGCTGGTGGTCGGTGGCGGGGCCGCCGGCCTGATGGCTGCCGGCCGGGCCGCTGCAGCAGGGGCGCGGGTCCTGGTCCTGGAGAAGATGCCCCGTCCTGGCCGCAAGCTCGCCCTGACCGGCAAGGGACGCTGCAACCTGACCAACATCGCCCCGGTTGACGATTTCCTGGCCCATTTTCCGGCCGGGTCCCGTTTCCTGCGCCAGGCTTTTGCCCGCTTCTTCAGCAACGACCTGCTGGAGCTGCTTGGAAAGCTTGGTGTGGCCACGGTCACCGAGCGCGGCGGCAGGGTTTTCCCCGTGTCGAACCGCGCCCTGGATGTAGTGGATGCCCTGGTGGACCATGCGCTTGCCCAGGGGGTGCAGATCAGGACCAGGTCAGCCGTACGGGAGCTGCATCTGGACAAAGGCAGGGTTCTCGGCGTCCGTCTCCAGGACGGCCGCACCCTCGCCGCCCCTGCGGTGATCCTTGCCGCAGGAGGCGCATCCTATCCCGGGACCGGCTCCACGGGCGACGGCTACGGACTGGCTGCAGCGGCCGGACACCGCCTCGTACCGATCCGGCCGGCCCTGGTCCCCCTGGAGACGCACGGGAAGCGCGCCGCCCGCCTCCAGGGGCTGAGCCTCAAAAACGTGTCCGCCGCTCTGTGGGTAGAGGGCAAAAAGCAGTCGCAGGCCTTTGGCGAGATGCTCTTCACCCACTTCGGCCTGTCCGGCCCGATCATACTGACCCTGAGCCGCATGGTCGTGGAGGCCCTGGACCAGTCCCAGCGCCCGAAAATATCCATCGACCTCAAGCCCGCCCTGGACCACGCACGATTGGACGCCAGGCTGCAAAGGGACCTGAACGCCCACGGCAGAATGCAGGCCGCCAACCTGCTCAAAGGGCTGCTGCCGTCCAAGCTGATCCCGCTCTGCCTGGAGGAGACCGGGATCCCCCCCACCCTTCCCGCCCACCAGGTGAACGCCTCCATGCGCAAGCAGCTGCGGATGTGGTTGAAGGACCTGCCCTTCCCGGTCACGGGCCACAGGGGTTTTGGTGAGGCCATTGTCACGGCTGGAGGCGTGGACACCAGGGAGGTCGACCCCCGCACCATGCAGTCCCGGATCGTATCCGGGCTCTTCTTCTGCGGTGAGGTCCTTGACGTGGACGCGGATACAGGCGGCTATAACCTCCAGGCCGCATTCTCTACGGGCTGGCTGGCCGGGAGCAGTGCTGCCGCGACCCTTCTGTCCGCTCCGTAGCCTCCCGCTGAAAAATCCCCGCTCATGCTGGGCACCATGGGCCTGAACTTTTGCTTCCGGCTGATTGTTTCCCAGCCGTTCCTGCCGTGGTATGGAGGACGTACTGCAACCATGGAGGATCCACCATGCACAACAGGCACCCTTTTCTGACCGTTGTCACCTTTGCATGCGCTTCGCTGCTCATAGCCTGCATCCCTGACGGAAGCACGGGTCCCAGGCCTTCTTCCGCCCTCCCCCTTGAAGGCACCACCTGGGTCCTGACCCACCTCACGGGCGCTCCCGTGCAGCAGCCTCCCGGTCCGCGCCGGCTCTTCCTGCGCCTGGACCGGCAACACGGACGTGTCAAGGGATTCGGGGGATGCAACACCTTCTACGGAGCCTACACCCTGGACAATGGGAGAATCGACATCTCCGGGCTGGGGGGCACACGCATGCACTGCCCAGGGCGCATGGAGCTGGAGCGCCGCTTCCTCAAGGCTTTGGAGCGGGCCTCGGGCTGGAGCATTCAGGACGGCCGGCTCCAGCTTCTTGACCCAGACGGCGGGATAGTGGCCGAGCTCCAGCCCGCTCCTGAGAAGTCAGGCTGAGCGCTTTCCCCTTCCCCATTTCGACGGGCCTCCCCTTGCACTGGGCCAGGAATATGGTATTCCCAAAATAGGTGAGATTTTTTTCCACCATTGGGACACGAAGGGGGGGATCATGGCTTCGAACACCTTCCGCCGGA
>CAZUBS010000032.1:0-1247 GCA_964618595.1 uncultured Desulfohalobiaceae bacterium | reverse complement strand
CGGAGCCCGCCCCTGGGACTGCCGGGTGAAGGACGATGCGCGCGTGCAGCGTGTCCTGGCCGGCGGGTCCCTGGCTTTTGGCGAGTCGTACATGGACGGCTGGTGGGACTGCGAACGGCTGGACCAGCTCTTCGAGCGCATCCTGGGGGCCGGGCTGGAGCGCAAGGTCCGCTCGCGCACCTGGCTGCTGCAGGCCCTCAAGGCCCGGCTGCTCAACCTCCAGAAGCCCTCCAGGGCCTTCACCATAGGTGAGCGCCACTACGACCTGGGCAACGACCTCTACCAGACCATGCTGGACGAGCTCATGCTCTACAGCTGCGGGTACTGGGAGGACGGCTGCACCCTGGACCAGGCCCAGAGGAACAAGCTGGACCTGGCCTGCCGCAAGCTCGGCCTCCACCCGGGCATGCGCCTGCTGGACATTGGCTGCGGCTGGGGCGGCACGGCCAAGTACGCCCCCGCAACCTACCAGGCCGAGGTGGTGGGCGTGACCGTCCCCCGGGAGCAGGCCCGCCTTGCCAGGGAGCTGTGCAGCCGTCCTCCACTGGACCTCCGCCTGCAGGCCTCCCGGGATGTGCAGTACCGGAACCCTGCGTGCGGGAAGCGTCGGGAGGCATTGTTGATCATGGCATGCGCTTCCTTAATGTCCGGGATGATGTCCCTATGGTCGTGATTGGCAAAGGCCAGAACCACGGGCTCGCCCCTGGATGCCTGGACAAAGGCCTGGTCCACCTCGGCCGAGGTCAGGCAGCGTGCGCGGGAGCCGATGTTCAGGCACCTGACGATCCACCTGCGGCACGCACCCCGGGTCTGCCAATCGTCCTTGTCCGGGTGATAAGGCGTCCAGTTCGCGGGCGCGCGGCGCCAGTCCACGAAACGCCCCGTGAGCCTGTCCTGCTGCGAGCGGTCAGGAGAATCCGTTGCCTGGTTGGCGAAGTCGAAGGGAATGAACTGCTCCATGAACCAGTGGCTGTCCGGCCGGGTGACATTGAAGCCGGGGCGGTTGGCGCAGGGGAACCAGCGGCGGTCGATAATGCGTCTCGCGAGCACCTGGAAAAGGGTGTCCGAATGGTAGAAGAGATTGGCGCAGCGATGGTTCGCCTGACCGCTGAAAGGCACGGGGTGGTAATGCAACTGGATTTCGTCCCTGACGTGAGGTGCGTTGTCCAGGCGTTGCCTGTAGGCGTCGAAGATGGCGTGGTAGCCGAATGTCCTTCTCCGGGGGTTGGTTGTGAAGCCTGCGTGGT
>CAZUBS010000031.1:8515-10542 GCA_964618595.1 uncultured Desulfohalobiaceae bacterium | reverse complement strand
CAGGCCCAGTTCTTCGGCGCGGTGCTCGGGAGCAACTGGTTCGAATAACGCAACGGTCTGAGGCCGGTGCAGCTCGAAGTTCGAAGCTCGAAGTCGGAAGGTGGAAGGAACAGAACTTTCCCGGCCTCCGCCCGGGAAAAGGAGACCCCGTGCAGCTACTCGACGGCAAGCTGACCGCCGAAGGCATCCGTGCCGAGCTCAAGGATGAGGTGGAAGAGCTCAGCAGGCGCCACAAGCGCCCCCCCGGGCTGGCGGTTATCCTGGTGGGCGACGACCCCGCCTCCGGGATCTACGTGCGCAACAAGGAGCGGGCCTGCCAGGAGGCGGGCATCGCCTCGGAGGTGATCAGGCTCGAGGCCTCGGTTGCCCAGCAGGAGGTGGAGCAGGTCATCCGGGACTGCAACCGACGCAGCGACCTCGACGGCATGCTGCTCCAACTCCCCCTGCCTGCGGGTCTGGACAGCCAGGCCTGCCTGTCCCTGATCGCCCCGGAAAAGGACGTGGACGGCTTCCACCCCGTGAACATGGGGCGGCTGGCACTCGGTTTGCCGGGGTTCAGCCCCTGCACCCCGGCAGGGATCATCGCCCTGCTCAAGCGCTACGAGATCCCCATGTCCGGGAAAAAGGCCGTGGTGGTGGGCCGCAGCAACATCGTGGGCAAGCCTCTGGCCCTGCTGCTCCTGCAGGAAAACGCCACGGTCTCGATCTGCCACTCCCGCACCCGTGACCTTGCTGCGGAGACCCGTACGGCCGAGCTGCTCTTCGCCGCCGTGGGCCGCCCCCGGATGATCACCGCGGACATGGTCATGCCAGGGGCGGTGGTGGTGGATGTGGGCATGAACCGCACCGAACAGGGACTTGCGGGAGACTGTGACTTTGCAGGGCTTACGGACAAGGTCTCCGCCATGACCCCAGTACCGGGAGGCGTCGGCCCCATGACCATAGCCCAGCTGCTGCTGAACACGGTGCAGGCGTATAAAAGGCAGGTTAAAAGTTCGAAGCTCGAAGTTCGAAGTTCGAAGGAAGAGCAGTAAGAATATTTCGAAGCTGGAAGTTCGAAGTTCGAAGGAAGAGCAGCAAGAATATGCCTTTCCTTTTTCCTTCCAGCTTCCGACTTCGAACTTCGAACTTTTTCTAGCTCACCACCATCCCGGCATACCCCACCACTTGGGAGTAATCGCCCGAAGCCTCTGCAGAGGTGGTGTAGCTGACCAGCTCGGCTGTCTCCGCTCCGAGCTCCACGGCTGCGGTCAGGCCCAGGGTCATGGGCAGCATCCCGCACATGGTGATGTTTTGCCTGCGCACCACCTCGTAGAGGGCGTCGGGGTCCAGGTCGAGCACGGCCTGGATGGCCAGCGCATCCCGTTCCCTGGCCTGCTCCTGGGTCACGTAATGGCTCATGTCCGAGCTGACCACCAGCGATACCGGGTCTGGCCATTGTTCCACCACCCGGGCCACATCCTGCCCGACCTTCTTGATGCTCCCGAGGGTACGCCCGGAAACGCAGATCGGGACAATCCTGGTCCCTTGGTCCAGGGCGTGCAGAAAGGGCAGCACCACCTCCAGCGAGTGCTCCATGCGGTGGGCCGAGGTGTCCTCAGCCATCTCGGGGCACCCCTTGAGCAGCGCCTGGGCCAGCTGTGCATCCACCTCCAGCTCCGCCCCTGGGAACCTCCAGGCCCCCTCGGGCCAGACCGCATAAGGCTTCCCCTGACCAGTGTGGTTCGGACCGAGCAGGATCAGGGTGCGTGGCAGGTTCGCCCTCTGGAGCGTCTGACCGGCCACCCCCCCGGAGAAGACGTACCCGGCATGGGGGACCATGGCCAGCAGGGTCCTGCTTTCCGCTTGTGGTCTGCCCTGGGCGAGGAACTCCTCAACCATGCTTCGCAGCTTTGCGGCCGACCCCGGGTAAAACTGGCCGGCCACGACAGGCTCTCTGTTCATGACCTTCTCCTGCGTGTTGGAGATTCATGTTTCCTGCAGCTCTCACTGAAGGGTAGCAGGGCGGGCAGAAAGTGCAAGGCAGG
>CAZUBS010000031.1:6102-8415 GCA_964618595.1 uncultured Desulfohalobiaceae bacterium | reverse complement strand
GTTTCCTGCAGCTCTCACTGAAGGGTAGCAGGGCGGGCAGAAAGTGCAAGGCAGGAGGTTTTTTTGAAAGCCGGCATGTGGTGTGGAACAATGCTCCCGGCCGTTTTAGGAAGTCCCTAGTAATACTGCGCGGCCCTCTGACCCAGCTCGTGATTCCTGAGGTCGGAGGCGGCCATTCTGCCGTACATGACGTCCGGGTGGTTGCTTTCGAGACTCTGCAGGATATCGATCCATTTTTGCGTGTCCCCGCTGTTTTTGTACAGGCCTGCCAGACGGTAGCGGAAAGCCGGCCAGAGCTCGTCGTCCGGGGAGAGCTGCTTCTCCAGGTCCATGCCCCAGGACAAGGCGTCCAGCTTGCGCCCGGAACGTTCGCTGACACTGATCAGCAGGTCCAGCAGGTCCAGGGCCTTGGCCCGGTCGCCGTTCGACTGGATCAGGGATGACAGCCCGTTCTTGGCCAGGAGCTGCGCCGATTGCAGGTCCTGCTGCCGCATGGCATCCCTGGCCAGAAAGTAGTAGGCAAAGCCCTTCTGCTTCACGCTCAGGTTCGGGTCAGTGGCCAGGTCCTCCCAGAGGGGCGTGCTCTTCTCCTTGTGTCCCAGGTTCTCAAAGGCCAGAGCCCTGGCATAGGTGAGCTGCGTCCGTCGCTCTTGAGACATGTCCCGCCCGGACATGGCCTCCCCAAGCTCCAGGACCTTGTCCCAGGCGTGGCCCTCGATATAGATGGACAGCATCAGGTCCAGGGCCGACTCCGAGTCGGGGACGAACCTGCGCTCCCCGGTCAGAAACGGCATGGCCAGATCCCTGGCCCGGCTGACTTCGCCGGTTTTCCAGCAGCACAAGGCCGTGGACAGGATGGCCTGAGGATCAAGGGCGTCCAGGCCCTCCTCCAGGTAGGCGGAGCTGTCCCAGGCCTCGAGGACCCGTTCGTAGTTCCCTTCCTCGACCTGGGCCAGGGCGTACTGACGGTAGGCCATGCGCCCGACCTCCAGCATCCTGGGAGCGAGAGTGCTGGAAGGGTTGTCCTTGAGAAATGCGTCCGCCAGCTCCAGGGCTTGCTTGGACTTGTTGTTGAACACGTACCAGATGCCCAGCTTGACCTGGGCCATCGGTGCCACCGGGCTGTCCGGGTGGTTCTCGATGATATCGGCATAGACCTGGCGGGGCCTGAGGGTGAAGGACCTGTCAAAAATGCTGAACATGCCCTGCACCGTTGGCTGGTCATTGATGCCTTCCTCTGCGAGACGGATCCTGGCCACCAGCCCTCCCTCCTGGTCCGGGAAATCCTGGGCCGCTTTTTCATAAACCTCTTTGGCCGCCTCCTTCTGCTCCATCATCAGGAAGATGTCTCCGAGCCGGGTCAGAACGACATCCGCCCCTTCGGCCCCCGGCTCCAGGTTGAAGTTGGTCCAGTAGCGATCCCTGGCCATGTCGAAGTCTCCAAGCTGCTGGGCGACGAATCCCGCCAGCCTGAGAAAGCCCGGGGAAGAGAGGTAATGATCGGGCCAGTTGTCCTCCACGAACCGGACCATGGCCAGGGCCTGGTCGAAAAATCCGAGCTCCTTGAGCGCCGTGGCAAGGCCGACCCCTGCGGGCAGGGCCTGATCGTGCTCCGGGTAGACCGTAACCACATGCTCAAAATGATCGGCTGCGGCCTGAAAGGCCCCCTCGTCCAGGTAGGTTTGCCCGTAGAGCACCCAGGAGGAGGGGATCAGGGGGTGCTCCGGAAACCTCTCCTGCAGCAGATTGAAGTGGCCCGTGGCCTCGGGCACGTTGCCCGCCTTGAGGTGCACGAGCCCGAGGTGCAGCAGGGCCCAGGGGACCCGGGGCGATTCCGGCTCGGCATTGATGGCCCTCTCCAGGGTGGAGACCAGCTCCACGAAATGCTCCTCCACGGCTGTCCCGTACTGCGCATACGTGGCCTCGGCCAGGCTGAACAGGACCTCGGGACGCAGGTCCTCGGGAAGACCCTCCTCCCGGGCCAGCTCTGCAAGCTCCTGCCTGGCCGCAGCTGCCCGGCCCTTGTTCAGGCTGGCCCTGGCCTTGTCCAGACGCGCACCATAGCCCGCGCCGTCCAGGGTCGCATTCTGGTTCTGCGTGGAAGACTCTTCCGGGGGGACTGTATCCGCCGGCAGGCCTTCAGGGCCGGGCGTGGGGGGCTGGGCCGCGTCCGGACCCGTGTCCGGACCGCTGTCGGGTCGGGTCTCGGGGACGGGCCCTGGATCGGGTGGCCCCACCCTTTCGACGGGGAGGCGCAGTTGGTGCGGCGGTTCGTCGCCTTGTTCCGGTTGACGCGCCAAGGGCTCGGCGGGG
>CAZUBS010000031.1:0-6092 GCA_964618595.1 uncultured Desulfohalobiaceae bacterium | reverse complement strand
CCGACTGACAGGTCGATGCCACCAGTAGCGAGGCCGAAGACCATGCCGACGATCCCGATCAGGAATCGCAGCAGCCAGGCCGCGGCCTTGAGGGCCAGCACCGCCAGGACGGCGATGATGGTCCATGTGACGATCCTGCTCAGAAGTGATTTCTGCTCACCCATTGGTTCCTCCTCCTCCTCCTCTGGCATTGACTTCGCTCATCCGTACGGGTGCCGGCCCGTGGAGTTTCAGGCTGGCGCGGGGCCGGGCCCGTGTCCGGGCCGCTGTCGGGTCGGGTCTCGGGGGCGGGCCCTGGAGCGGGTGGTCCCACCCTTTCGGCGGGGGGACGCAGGTTGTGCGCCGGATCGTCGCCTTGTTCAGGGCGAAGCGGCAAGGGCTCGGCGGGCGGCAGCTGCTCCCCGGATGGAAAGGATTCGTCCGCACCGGGTGCACGGGAGGCAGTGTCGTTTGCAGAACCAGACTGCGTCTCGGACTCTTCGGGCCTGATCTCGTCGGCAGCAGCCGGCGGGGGGGGCTTCCATTCCTCCGCCTGTGGATTCCGGAAAATGTCAAACACCAGACGGGGGGGGTCATCCAGTGTGAAGTCCTCGATGCGGAAGGCCTCGGACGCAAGCCGGATGCGCAGCCGGCTCCCTTCCTGCACCAGGGCGCGCAGGAGCATGGCCCCGGACGTGTCCAGGCCGTCCAGGTCCGCTGCCTCCCGGTCCCAGATGTCAGCAGGCAGGGAAAGCAGGACCTCCCGTGGCCCGACCCGTTCCAGCGCGTAGACCGGGACCTGGGTCTCGAACCTCAGGACGAGCCGGTCCTTGTCGGGGTGGCGGCCCCAGTAGGCGGTCAGGGCGTAAACCTGCCCCGCACCGGGGACAATCCAGGCCATCAGGGTCCACAGCACACCTGTGAGGCAGAGGGTGGTGATGCAGCGCACGCCGGTTGCAATGCAATTTCTTTTCCAATCACGAATCTGCATGCGGGCCAGGGAGTCCATGGTCGTGGTGTTGAGGAACCGGGTTTTTCAATGGCCGGCAAGGCCTTTTTTCTTGATCTTCTCGATCAGGGTGGTGCGTTTGATCCCCAGGATCTCCGCAGCCTGATTCTTGACCCCGCCTGCCATGTCCAGGGCCTCGAGCAGCAGCCGCTCCTCCACCTCCTCCAGGAGGGCCTTCAGAGTCAGGTCCCGTTCCCTGAGGTCGTGTACCTGCGGCCAGATAAACCCGGCACAGGCAGCCGGGGGTGCGGCCTGCTCCGGCTGTCTCCCCAGATCCTCCCAGATCTTGGCCGGCAGGTCCTCGGGAGTGATGGTCTCCCCTTCCGACAGGATGGTCAGCCTCTCCATGAAATTTTCAAGCTCCCGGACGTTCCCCGGCCATGAATACCGCAGCAGCATGTCCTTGGCTTCGGGGGACAGGCCGACAGGGGGGCGTTCTTTGAGCACGCAGGCTCTGCGCAGGAAGCTGCCTGCCAGGAGCAGGATGTCCCGGCCGCGTTCCCGCAGGGGCGGCAGGTGGATGGGAATGACATTGAGCCTGTAGAAGAGGTCCTCCCGGAAGCGTCCCCGGCGCACCTCTTCCTCGAGATCGCGGTTGGTCGCCGCCACGATGCGCACGTCGACCTTCAGGGACCTGACGCCGCCGACCCGCTCGAACTCCTTCTCCTGGAGCACCCGCAGGATCTTGACCTGCAGGCTGGGGTCCATCTCCCCTATCTCGTCCAGGAAAACCGTGCCGCCGTTGGCCAGTTCGAATCTGCCCTGCCGCGACCTGATGGCGTGGGTGAAGGCACCCTTTTCGTGACCGAAGAGCTCCGACTCCAGAAGGTCTTTGGGTATGGCACCGCAGTTGATGGGGATGAAGGGCTTTCCCCTGCGCTTGCTGTTGGCGTGCAGCGCCCTGACAATGAGCTCCTTTCCCGTTCCGGACTCCCCGGACACCAGCACGGTGCTGTCCGTGGGAGCCACCTTCTCCAGGACCCTGAACACCCGCTGCAGGACAGGGCTCTTCCCGATGATCCCCTTCAGCTCCAGTTCCATCCGCCCCCCAGGCAGTCCGGCACACCATCTGCCGTTTCAGCCTCGAAAAATTTTCGTCAAAACTATGACATCCGGGGACATTGTGCAACCGGAATGCAGGGTTTTTCAGGAAGCCCGCTACGCCGATCCCAAAGAAGCGTGAGCCTATCTGGAAAGAAACATATCGGGGCCAGCCGGGTCACGGGTCAGGTCGTCCCTGTCCTGCTCGATGCAGGCATAGGCGCTGTGGTTGTGGATGGACTCGTGGCTCTCCACCTCCACCCTGAACCACTTGATCCGTGCGTGGTCGGTAAGCCGACTGGCCGCGTTGCGCACCACATCCTCCACAAAGCACGGGTTGGCAAAGGCCTGCTCGGTGACATGCTTTTCATCGGCGCGCTTGAGCAGGGCGTGCACCGGGCTGGAGGCCGACTGCTGCCCGATGGTGATCAGCTCCTCCAGCCAGAGCATGCCTTCGAAGCGGACGGTGATGCGCACCACTGCCCGCTGGCTGTGCGCCCCCTGGTCGCTGATGGCCAGGGAGCACGGGCAGACGGTCATGACCGGGACCTCGACCTCCATGAACAGGATCAGCCGCTCGTCTTCCAGGAGCTCGCCGTAGATGGCGCACTGGTAGTCCATGAACGAGGGGCTGCCCGTGACCGGGGCGCGCTGCTGCAGGAAGTAGGGGAAACGGAAGCAGAGATGCGACCTCCTGGCCGTGAGCCTGTCCCTGACGTCGCCGAGCAGCTTGTGGAAGCTCTGGGGGTCGAGCACCCCGGACCAGGCCTGGAGCGCCTCGATGAACCGGCTCATGTGGGTGCCCTTGAACCGGGCGGGCAGGTCGACGTTGAACTCCACCTGAGCCACGGTGTGCTGACGGCCCTGATCCCTGTCCCTGACCACCAGCGGCGTGAGCAGGTTCTTGACCCCCACCCGGTCAATGGGCAGGGCCACCCTGGAGGGCCCGTTCTGGATGTCCTTCAAGCTTCCAGCCTCCAGCTCCTCACACGAGGTCCTTGCCGGTGGTGGACAGGGCCAGCCTGCCGTGCTTGACTCCCCGGGTGGAGATCAGGCGCTGGGCGGTTTCCTTGAGCTTGCTGCCCGGGCCCTTGAGCACCAGGACCTCCATGCAGTTGTGGGCGTCGATGTGCACGTGCAGGCTGGTGATGATGATCTCCAGGGACTCGTGCTGGATCTCGGTCATCTTCTGGGCCAGGTCGCTCTTGTGGTGGTCGTAGACCAGGGTCAGGGTCCCCACGGTCTGCCGTCCCAGATCCTCCCACTCCTTCTCCACCAGGGCGTTGCGGATCAAGTCCCTGATGGCCTCCGACCTGGTCTGGTAGGAGCGCTCCATGCACAGCTTGTCGAACTTCTCCAGCAGATCAGAATCAAGCGACACCCCGAAACGTATGGTCTTGCCCATCTGCCCTCCGCAGCATCCGGCTGAGCCGGTCCAAGAAGTCCCTGGGTCATATTTATTGCACCGCGGGGCCATCAACCCTGGGGCGCTTCCCGGCGGGCGGCCCTTCGTTGCAGCTCCCACAGGTTGACCCGCATGGAGCAGTCTCTGTAATTGACCACTTCCCTGGTGACAAGGTCAACCTTCCAGCCCAGCGCCCGAAGCCGGTTCCAGACCGGGCGGGAGACATCACGCAGCGGCTCGGTGACCCACACCGTGCCCCCGGGGGCCAGGGCCAGCTCGAAAAGACGTACCAGGGGCTCGAAGAACTGTGTCTCGTAAAAGATGTCCGCCCCCCAGACAAAATCAAAAACCCGGCCCCTGATTCCCGGCCTCCACCAGTCCATCTGCACCCAGTCAGGCTGGGCCACCCCGTTCAATTCCGCGTTCCCCCTGGCATACCGCAGGGCTTCCAGCTCGTAGTCCAGGGCGGTCACCCGCGCCCGGTGGGCCGTTGCGACACAGGCCGTCAGCCCGAGCCCGCATCCCACGTCCAGAACCCGTTTCCCCGCCAGCACGTGGGGCTGCCTGTCCAGCCACCGGGCCAGGAAGAGCCCGGCAGGCCACAGCTCGACCCAGTAGGGGATCCTTTCCAGGTCGCTGTCATCCATCAGGCTCCACAGCGCGTCCAGGTCCGCCGGGCGCTTCAGGCGCCACTCCCGGCCGTTGACACTGGCCAGGAGCGTTTCAGGAGCATGCTCATCCATTGCCGGTCCGCCCCCATCTATTCAAGGCTTTGAACCCGCTTACACACCCTGCGGGCCATGTTGGTCAGCACCCGCTCCGAATCGGGGCCTTCGGGCACGGACTCGACAGAGGTGGTGCCTACTCCGTCCATGGACTCGACGGCGATCCGACCCTTGTCGTGGGCATAAGAGTATCCCGAGTCACCCACTGGGGAGACATAGATGAAGCCCACCTTGAGATCTTCGGCCCCCGGAAAGCCCGGGAACAAGTGCCAGCAGCACGGCCGCCAGCAGCAGAATGAACCTCTGTCGCATGTCCTCCTCCTTGTTGTGCAGGGGGGGTCGGTGCTTGTTCCATGCACCCACCTGCGGCCAGACGTATGGACAGGGTTTCGGGCGTGGTTTCTGGCTTGGTCTTGATTGACCGGTGAAGCCTCGTCAATTACAGATGACCAGCAGCAAGGGCAAGTGGTGTTCCCTCCCTCCTGCGGCAGGACCTCTTTCCTCACCCCCCTCCGGGCTGCACGGTTTTCCCGGCTTGTAATACCAAGCCCCGAGCTTGACAGCATCAAGGACTTAATCAAATTTCGTAAAAAGGGGATGAAAAGCACTCCCTTTTGAACCGGACCGCACCATGAACCTCCATTTTTTTCACGTCCTGTTCCGCAATCGCGGCCCGAACCACAAGCCCCCCACGAACGGCGAGGGCTCCCTGCTTCCCATGCACCGGCTGGTATGGACCGCCCTCCTGGCCGCCCTGGTGGCGGTGGGCGCCTACCTGCAGCTTTCCTTCTGGGCCGTGCCCTTCTCCCTGCAGACATTCTTCGTCCTTCTGGCCGGTTTCGTGCTCGGCCCCCTGAACGGCTCCCTGGCCGTGCTCCTGTACATCGGTGCCGGGGCGGTCGGCCTTCCCGTCTTTGCGGCCGGCAGGGGCGGCCTCGGGCACATCCTGGGGCCGACCGGGGGGTACATCATCGGCTTTGCCTTCGGCGCCTGCGCTGCCGGTGCGGGGCGGGTGTTGTGCCGCCGCGACCCCCTGCCCTGGCCCTGTGGGATCGCGGCCGCGGCCCTGGCCCTGGTGCCGATCTACGCATTGGGCCTGCCCTGGCTGAAGTACACCCTGGATGTGACCTGGCCCCGCGTGGTGGCCATCGGCCTGGTCCCGTTCCTGCCGGGAGACCTGGTCAAGGTGGTGGCCGTGGTGGCCGTGTACCGCTACCTGCAGGAGCACGACCTGGTGAAGCTTTGATCCGTGTCCGCTCCCTGAGCTTTTCCTACCGCCGGCACCACCCCGTGCTCCGCGACATTTCCTTTGACCTGGACGAGGGCGGGTTCATCGTTCTGGCCGGGGCCAACGGCAGCGGCAAGTCCACCCTTTTGAGCATCCTGGCCGGGATCCACCCCCCGGGGCAGGGCGGCGTCCTGCTCCCCGGTGAAGAGGCCCCGGCTTCACAGCGGGCCCTCAGGCAGCAGGCCGGGCTGCTCATGCAGGAGGCCGACCTGCAGATCCTGGGCAGCACCGTGGCCGAGGACCTCATGCTCGGTCTGGAGAACACCGAGGACAACACCAGGCTGTGCCGGGAGACCGCCTCCCGGCTGGGCCTCCTGGAGTGGTGGGACACCCCGGTCCATGCCCTGTCCTGGGGGCAGAAGCGAAAGCTCTGCCTGGCCGCCACCCTGCTCCGGCAACCGGCCGTGCTGCTCTTTGACGAACCTTTCAGCGGCCTGGACTACCCTTCCGCAACCGAGCTGCGCCGCACCCTGGCCCACAACCGCGCCCAGGGCATGACCCAGGTCGTGGCCGTGCACGACCTGGAGCCTGTGCTGGACCTGGCCGACCGGCTGCTGGTGCTCAGCCGCGGCGTCCTGGCCCTGGAGGGCACCCCGGCGGAGGTGCTGGACCACGTGGCCGGCCACTCGGTGCGCCCCCCGTGCT
>CAZUBS010000030.1:3135-10561 GCA_964618595.1 uncultured Desulfohalobiaceae bacterium | reverse complement strand
GCACAGCGCCACCGAGCTGATCGCCTTTGCCGAAGCAGCCGGCCTGACCCAGGACGTGGACAACTAGCAGGCCGTTGAAAAATCCCCGCTGGCCTGCCCTCCGCAGCCTTGTGCGAAGGGGGGACTGCGTTGCTTTTTGAACGGCGTGCAGCATAACCGGCTTGTGGTAGGGGCCAGGGACAACCATCCCATCCACCGAGTCACCGTTCGCCCAATCAACCAATCAACCAATCAACCACTAACCCAATCCAACACCTATGCGCCTCTTAATCTGTGGTGCGGGCAGTGTGACCCGCGAGCTGCTCAACCGTCTTGGTAAACGGTGGAAGGCCACCGTGATCGATGTGGGGGAAGACGCCCTGATGGATTTGGCCGCGCGGCACGAGATCGTGGTCAAGACCGTGACGGGCGACCCTTCCAGCCCCGTCATCCTTGACCGGGGCGACCTCGAGGCACAGGAGTACGTCCTGGCCCTGTGCGGCGACGACCAGGTCAACCTGGCCGTGGTCCGGTTCGCCAGGGAGAAGAAGATCCGCAACATCCTGGCCCGGATCCACGACTCGGGGCTTGCGCCCGAGTTTCAGGAGCTCGGCGCCCGCGTCCTCCCCGGACCGGCCCTGCTGGCCCGCAACATCTTCCACTACCTGCAGAACCCGACTGTCAACGTCACCCCCCTGGCCTCCGGCCTGGGGGAGGTGCTGGAGATGGAGGTCACGCCCAAGCTCTGGGTGCACGACCACCGGGTGGAGTCGCTCCACGACCAGGGCTGGCGGGTCGTGGGCATCGTGCGTGACGGCAGCCTGATATTTCCTGCCCCCGAGGCCATTGTCCAGGCCGGGGACAAGCTGGTCATCCTGGGCCGGCCCGACCTGATGCAGCCGGTCTGCAACCGCATGGAGTGCGGCCTGCCCCACTTCCCCCTCTCCCACGGCGGGGGCATGCTCCTGTGCCTGACGGATGCCGACGCAAGCCGCCAGGACGGGGTCCTGGCCGAGGGCATGCACCTGGCCCAGAACCTCCAGCTGGAGCAGGTCACGGTCCTTCATGAGCAGGATTCGGACACGGTGGGGGAGCAGCTTGCGAGCTGGGAGCAAAGTTTGGATCTACAGCGCAGGACCGTGTCCGGCCAGGTTCTCGGCCACCTGGAGGAGCAATGCCGGACCCACCGGCCCGGCCTGGTGGTCATCCGGCCCTTCAGCCAGTCCTTCTGGAAGTCCTTCATCACTTCCCCCCTGGTGGGGTTGGCCCACACCATCCAGCGCCCGGTGCTCATCTCCCGGAACACCGAGCCCTACCGCAGGATCCTGGTTCCCTTCGTGGCCTCCCCCAGGGCGGAGTCAGCCCTGGAGGTCGCCCTGGACCTGGCCGGACAGCTCGATGCCGAGGTCTCCGTGGTCTTTGTGGACGAACCGGAGTTCTTTCATGGGGAGGATGCGCGGGAACACGTGAACTCGGTCATGCGCCGGGCCAGGAAGATTGCCCACATGCGGCAGCACTCCCTCAAGGAGATCGTGCTGGAGGGCAACCCGGTCAAGGAGGTGACCAGGGAGGCCCGCGACTTCGACCTCATGGTCCTGGGCAGCGACACCAAGGAAAAGGCCTTTTTCGCCCCCCACCTGAGCGAGCTGCTGGCCCAGAAGGCACCCTGCTCGGTGCTGATCATCACCTCCTGACGTCATGGTCCTCAGCCAGCCCGTCTCCCTGCTCCTGGTCTCCATGGCCGCCGCTGTCCTGCCCTGGATCAGCCGCTGGCTCCGCGTCCCGGCCGTGGTCATGGAGATCCTGTTCGGGGTGGTGCTCGGCAAGAGCCTGCTCCAGCTGCAGCTCGGCGGGGAGTGGATGCCCATCCTGGCCGAGCTGGGCTTCCTGCTGCTCATGTTCCACTCCGGCATGGAGATAAACTTCAACATGCTCATCCGCCAGAGCCGGCGCAATCTCCTGGTCCAGCTGGCCATATTCGCCGCCACCCTGGCCATGGCAGTGGGTGTAGCCGTCCTGATCGGCCGGGGCGTTTTCCTGGCCCTGGTGCTCTCCACCACCTCCCTGGGCCTGGTCATGCCCACCCTCAAGGAGGCAGGCCTCTCCCGGACCGCAACCGGCCAGTCCGTGCTGGTGGCCGCCACCCTGGCCGACTTCCTGACCCTGTTCGGCATCACCATGTTCCTGCTCTGGAGCGAGAGCGGGCTGAGCCTGCAGCTCCTGACCCCCTTCCCCCTGTTTTTGGGCTTCGGGGTCCTGCTCTGGGCAGGCAGGCTCTGGGCCTGGTGGCACCCGCGCCAGGCCGGGCGTTTTCTGGGTCCCTCGGACAGCCAGGAAATCGGGGTCCGTTACTCCCTGGCCCTGCTGTTTTTGTTCGTGGCCCTGTCGGAGCTGGTGCACATGGAGCCTGTGCTCGGCGCCTTCATGGGCGGCTGCGTCATCGCCTTTGTGTTCCGGGGGAGGATCGACCTGGAGGGCAAGATCTCCGCCCTGGGCTTCGGCTTCCTGATCCCCATCTTCTTCATCCACGTGGGCATGCAGTTCGACGTGACATCCCTGTTTAGCCCGGGCCAGCTCCTGTTCACCCTGGTGCTGCTGGTGGCCGCCCTGGCGGTCAAGATCGTGCCCTCCCTGCTCTTCGTGCTGCTCCGGCTGCCCCTGCGCGCAGCCCTGCGCAACGGCATCCTGCTCTCCTCCCGGTTGAGCCTCATCGTGGCCGCGGCTTCCATCGGGCTGCAACAGGGCTTCCTGGACCAAGCCACCAAGGACGCCATCGTCTTCCTGGCCCTGCTGACCTGCTTCCTCGGCCCGACCCTGTTCAAGCTTGTGGGGGAGAAAAAAAGCTAGAAGCTCGAAGCTTGAAGCTTGAAGCAAGAGAGTTTGAAGATTTTTCACTGCACACCCGATATCCATTCCGTGTAGGATCACGTTGCACGTGCCCTGCCTTTGCCAAATGGCCGGCGATTGTTCCAGATCGCGGTGGTAAGAGGGCACGTGCATCGTGCCCCTACGTGACCGCTTTGTTGTCTTGGGACCAAAGGGTCGTGCCCGTTTTATTGACTTTCCACCGGTCAGTCCCCATTTTCCGGGCGTGCACCTGAATTTCCACAAGCAACGGCTCCTGCAGGACCGTCTCCTGGACTGGTTTGCCGCGAACCAGCGCGACCTGCCCTGGCGCAGGGGGTACGACCCCTATGCGGTCTGGATTTCGGAGGTCATGCTGCAGCAGACCCAGATGAGCAGGGCCGTGGCCTACTTCGAGCGCTGGATGGAACGCTTCCCCGACCCCGCGGCCCTGGCCGCGGCCGACCAGGAGGAGGTGCTGCTGCTCTGGGAGGGGCTGGGCTACTACTCCCGGGCCCGGAACCTGCACAAGGCAGCGATCGTCCTGACCCGCGAGCACGGAGGAACCCTGCCCGCGGACCGCGAATCCCTGCTCCGGCTTCCCGGGATCGGGCCTTACACTGCCGGGGCCATTTGCAGCATCGCCTTCAACCAGCCCGAGACAGCTGTTGACGCCAATGTGGAACGTGTCCTGGCCCGGGTCCTGGACATCGACACCCCGGTCAAGCAACCCGGCGCGGCACGGGCCATTCGCCGGGCCGCAGCCGACCTGATCCCGCCGGGCAGGGCGCGCGACTTCAACCAGGCCCTGATGGAGCTGGGGGCCCTGTGCTGCAGCCCCAGGGGTCCCGGGTGCTCCGAGTGCCCCCTGCACAGCCTGTGCGAGGCCCGCCGGCTGGGCATCGTGTCCGAACGCCCGGTCCCGGGGAAGAAGCTCCTGATCACCCCCCTTCAGATCGTGGCCGGCGTCCTGGTCCACCAGGGGCGGGTCTTCATTCAGAAAAGGCTCCCGGGCTCTGTGTGGGGCGGCCTGTGGGAGTTCCCTGGTGGCAGGGTCGAGCCTGGAGAAACCCCGGCCCGGGCCTCCGCCCGTGAGCTTCAGGAGGAAACCGGCTTCCGGGTCAGCGCCCTGGAGGAGATGGCCGTTATCCGCCACGGCTACACCACCTACAAGGTCCGCCTGCACTGCTTTTCCTGCTCCCTGCGAGGCAGGGAAAGTGAGCCGGTGCTCACTGCCGCCCAGGACTTCCGCTGGGCCCTGCCCGGAGAACTGGACGGCTTTGCCTTCCCCGCTGCCCACCGCAAGCTCATCGACATGATGGCCAAGGACGACCGCTTCCAGGACCGGCTGAAGCAATCCCTCGGGATGCAGGACATCAAATGCCGATAAAGACGTCGAAGAACCATAAAATCAAAGAAAATAGCTAGTTATCGGAGCTTGCATGGAGCAATCAGGCCGATCTGTCGGATAGTCTGAGGCAGGATCAGTCGGATCGGACCGATCGGTCGGATCCGTCCGATGTCGCCCGGGTGCCCTTGTGGATGCGGCTCCACATGCGTAGGATGATATTTTTACGAAACCCCAGGCCACGACGGCCCGCTCGCCCATGAACAGGGCCTTTGCACCGGCCATGGACGCATCACGATAATCGAACCGAGTCTGCATTGAAACGCACCATAGTGTTGATCCTTTTGCTTGCCGCCCTCCCCACGGGAAAAGCCTGGGCAGTGCACACCAACGCCACGCAAGGCCCGCCCGGGGTGCCCTATCAGCCGCAGATTTCCGGGCTGGCCGACCAGGAGGAGCTGCAGCAGCTCCTGCAATCGGCGTCCACCACCTTTGAGCAGCAGGACCGGCCGCCCCCGACCGTTCGCCAGCTCCGTCGCCGGGCCATGGGGGACGTCGAGGAGATGTCAAAAGCCCTGAACTCCAGGGGGTACTTCAAATCCTCGATCCAGGTCGCCCTGCACGAAGAGCCCCCCCCCGTCCGGGTGGTGTTCACGGTCGACACCGGTCCCAGGTTTGTCTTCGACTCCGTCGAGATCCTGGCTGCAGGCAATGGCGTCCTGCCCGGGCTGCCGGACGACCTGCTCCAGGAGCACGGGCTGTCACGCGGCGCACCCTATGCCTCTCGGGCCGTGGTAGAGTCGGAGCAGGGCCTGGTCGAGCATCTCTCAGAGTCGGGCTATCCATTCCCGCGCATCGAGAAACGCAGAGTCGTTGCCGACCATGCAGAGGAGTCGGTCTCGGTCACCCTGAGCGTTGACCCCGGCCCCTGGGCCCGTTTCGGGCCGATTCGCTTTACCGGGCTGGAAACCATCGATCGGGAGTATGTCCGCAGCAGGATTCCCTGGGACCAGGGGGACACGTTCGACGCCTCCCTGGTGGACCAGGCCAGGACCCGGCTGATCCAAACCGGCCTCTTTTCCTCCGTCTCCATCCGCAAGGGCAGTGTCCGGGAGCAGGAGCTGCCCGTGGAGGTCAGGCTGGTGGAACGGTCACAGCGCACCATCCGTGGCGGACTCGGCTACAACACCGACGAAGGTCCCTACGTGCTCGCCGGCTGGGAGCACCGCAACATCCTGGGGGGCGCTGAACGGCTGAACCTGTCCGCCAGGGTCAGCAGCCGCACCTACTCGCTTTCCTCGAGCCTGAGCGAACCCCTCTTCTTCCGCCCTGACCAGAGCCTCAACCTGGGCGCCTCCATCGTGGACGAGGACACGGACGCCTTTGACAGCAGGCGCCTGGAGCTGACGGCCATCGTGGAGCGCCAGGTGACCGACCAGCTGTCCCTTGGTTCCGGGGTCCGCTATCGCTACAGCCGCATCGACAGGCTGGATTCCTCCGACACCTTCGGGCTGCTCTCCTTCCCCCTGCTGGCCAGGCTGGACACCAGCGACGACCTGCTCGACCCGTCCCGGGGGGGGCGGCTGACAGTCGATCTGGCACCCTATGCCGACACCCTGGGCACGGGCGTGTCCTTTCTCAAGGGGCGGGTCTCCTATAGCCGCTACCTGGAGCTCCTGCCAGAAAAGCGGCTCATCCTTGCAGTGCTCGGTGCCGCCGGTTTCATCACCGGGGACAGCAGGAGCCAGGTGCCGGCTGACGAGCTCTTCTATGCCGGCGGCGGCGGCTCCATTCGCGGCTACGCCTACCAAATGGTCGGTGACCTGAACGAGGAGGACGACCCCCTGGGTGGGTTGTCCCTGCTGGAGGTCTCGGGGGAGCTGCGCTACCGATTGAAAGAGACCTTTGGCGTGGTGGCCTTTCTTGACGGGGGCCGGGCCTTTGCCGAGAGGACCCTGGGCAGCGACCCCCTGCTGTGGGGAACCGGCCTGGGGTTCCGCTACTACTCGCCCATCGGGCCGGTGCGGCTCGACCTGGCCGTGCCCCTGGACAAGCGAAGCGGCGTTGACGACAGTTTTCAGCTCTACATCAGCGTGGGGCAATCCTTCTGACCATGTCCACCCGCAGGCTGCTCCGGCGCATACTCCTGGCCGCAGGGCTCACCCTGTCCGCTGCCCTCCTGATCCTGGGCGGGCTGTTCGCATTCGTGCAAACCGACATGGGCCGTCTGTTTCTGGCCAGGTGGCTGTCCTCCTCCCTGAGCTCTCCCGGCGCGACGATCTCCATCACGGGGCTGGAAGGCACCCTTCCCTGGAGCCTGCGCATCCGGTCCATCGAGGTTGCCGACGGCCAGGGGGGCTGGCTCACGGCCGACAACCTGTTCCTGCGGCTCAACCCCGGTGCGCTTCTCCACGGCCGCGTGCACCTGCCCTTGATCCAGCTGGACAGGCTCAGCCTGCACCGCCTGCCCGAAGGACGGGAAAGTGCGGCGCCTTCCGAGACACCCACGCTGCCCAGCCTGAACCTGCCCCCGCTGGACATCGATCACCTGGCGGTCTCCTCCCTGGTAATACACGAGCCACTGGCCCGGCAGCAGCTGCAGCTCTCCCTTTCCGGCAGCACCAGCCTTGCCGGGCCCACCAGCACGGCCACGCTGACCGCAGCTTCGCTGCAAGGCCCCGAAACCAGCCTCCAGGGGCGTTTCCAGCTCAGCCGCTTCGACCCCGGGGGACTGCTGGTCGATGTGAGCTACTTTGAAGCCCCCGGGGGGCTCCTGGGGACCTTTCTGCCCCAGACCTCCCCGGATGCTTCCCTTCAGCTGGACCTGAACGGTCAGGGCCCCTTGAAGGACTGGCAGGGGAGCTACTCCATCGCCTGCGGCGACCTGGTCCAATCCCACGGGGACCTGCACCTGGAGGGTTTGGACACTGCCCGGCTGACCGTGGACGGGGGGATGACCCTGGAAGCTTCCCTGCTGCCGTCGTGGCTGCGTCAGGAGCCCGGACCCGAGGGAACCTTCCGCCTCGTCCTGTCCAGGGAAGTGGGCGGAGCCGTGCTCCTGAACTCCCTGCGAATGGAGGGGGGCAGCTCCGAGCTCGCCCTGCAGGGAGATGTCGACCTGACCCGAGGGGTGCTGAAGACACAATTTTCATTGCGCACACCACTGGCCGCAGAACTCCTGGAACAGGTCGCCGACATTCACGCCCAGGGGCTAACGCAGTTCAACGGCAGCCTCAGGGGATCCTTTGACGAACC
>CAZUBS010000030.1:0-3125 GCA_964618595.1 uncultured Desulfohalobiaceae bacterium | reverse complement strand
CGCCTTCAGGAGGTGCGCAGCGAGGATGCAGGGGGCGAGGCGACCCTGCGCGTTCGGCCATCCGATCCGCGTGCGGGCCTGCAGGTCAACGCCACCAGCCAGGCACGCCAGGCCGAGCTTCCCGGTTTTTCATCGCCCCTTTCCCCTGTCTCCCTGGACCTTTCCGGAAGCACCGCGGACTTCACGACCCTGCACCTGGAGCGGATGGTCCTGAAGGAGCGCACGGCCATGGTCACCGCGAGGGGTGAGCTGGATCTGGGCTCCCGGGGCGTGGACGCCCGGATCGAGCTGCGCGACCTGGCCCTCGAGCGGCTGGCCGGGGTGACCGAAACCGGTCTTCGCAGCGGGGTGGGCCTTGATCTCGATCTGTCCGGAAGCCTGGACCCGCCCCTGCTCGATCTGACCTTGGAAGGAGCGGTCACCGATCTTGAGGGGGTGCCGGAAGAGGTTGCTCCACTGATCGGAAAACATATCTCCCTGAACGGCCGCGGCTCGCTCCGGGGGTCGCGGCTCCAGGTAGACTCTCTCCAGCTCAGCGGCCGGAGCGCCCTGTCCCTGAACGGCACAGTGGATGTCGCCTCGGATGCATTCGACCTGGAGTTCGCCCTTGCCCCCGGCGACCTGGCCCCGCTGCTGGCCTCCACCCCGGTTTCCATGGACGCCCCCCCGCAGGTTCAGGCAACCCTGCAAGGCACCCGTGACGACTTCACCCTGGAGCTGTCGGCCGAGACACCCCTGCTGACCGTTGCCGGCCGGCAGCTGCACTCGCCCGCCCTGCACCTCGACCTGACCTCGCTGCCGGAAACCGGGCTCACGGGCAGAGCCGGGCTGCGGGGCGATTTCATGGGGAGACCGCTTGAAGCCAGTCTGGACCTGCAACTGCCCGGGAAGGAGCTCGGGTTGGACAACATCCTGCTGCGGTCCGGCAGCACGGAGCTGCAGGGCTCCGCCACGATTTTCTCCGACCCGTACCGGATTCGGGCTGAAGCTCGCATTTTGGCGCCCGACCTGTCCCAGTGGGAAGGCCTCGTCCCCGTGGACGGGCCGGCCGGCTCCCTGAACACGGACATCCAGCTCCGCTTTGACCAGACCCTGCGGATCGACATGGATGGCGAGGTTGCCGGCCTCTCCCTGGCCCGGGCCTCACTCCAGCAGGCGGACTTCGAGCTGCAGGGAGAAAATCTGCTCCAAGACCCCGGGTTCACCGCCACTGTGCAGGCCGGGGAGGTGCGCTGGAAACGCGCCCTGCTCCCAGACTCGCGGCTCACCCTTTCCGGGACCCCCGACAGGATCAGCTTCACCGGGCGCCTCACCGCCCTGGCACCCATGCGCGGCTCACTCGACCTGTCCGGGCGGGTCGAGCGCCGGGAGTCCTTGACGCTCCTGGCCCTGGACAGCCTGCAGGGCCAGGCGGGCCAGGTGGACTTCGCCCTTGCCGGTCCTGCGGACATCCGTTTCGCACCGGGCTCGCTGGCCATCCGGGGCCTGGCGTTGCACACGGACCACGGCCTTCTCAGCCTGGAGGGCACGGCCGCCGAACACGCCCTGGACGTACGGGCGGTGATGGAGGACCTGGACCCGGCGCTGTTCAGCACCCTGACCAACACATCCCTGAAGGGCCGGATCTCCGGCACGGCCGCGCTCACCGGCCAGGCAGACGCCCCGCTGCTCGAGGCCGACTTCTCCGGGCGGGACCTCCAGGTGGCCCCCGGGCGTATCGGACAGCTCCGCCCCTTCGACCTGACCGCCGCCCTGCGCATGACCGGGCAGCAGACAGGGGTCCAGGGCACCATCAGCGGCTTTGACCCGGAGCCGGGCAGCTATCGACTGCAGCTCCCCCTGACCTGGAGCCTCTTCCCCTGGACACTTGAGATGCGCCGCGGCCAGGCGGTTTCCGGAAGCCTGCGCTCGGTCCTGCAGCTGGGTGTGGTCTCGGAAGCACTGGTCCTGGACGAGCAGTTCTTCGAGGGCGAGGCCAGTGTCGACATCGCCCTGGGCGGCACCTGGTCCCAGCCGCAGCTGTCCGGTGGGGTCGATCTCACGGGTGGAAGCTATGAAAACCTCGCCACCGGGACGGCCCTCTCAAGCATCAGTGGCAGCGTGTCCGCCAGGCAGGACAGCACCTTCTCGGTCGACATGAGCGGTTTTGGCCCTGGAGGCGGCCGGGTCGATCTGTCCGGAACCCTGGGCGTGCCGCCCCTGAGCCCGCTGCACTACGATTTGCGGGCGGAAGTGGATAAGGCCCGGCTCGTCCAGCGCGACCAGCTCCAAAGCACGGCCACCGGGAACATGCGGGTCAGGGGCGATGCCGGGGAGCTGGACCTGAGCGGAAGGCTGACCCTGGACCCAACTGAGCTGCGCCTGAGAAGCGGAGCACCGGACATGGTCTCCATCCCCATCGAGGAGGTCAACGCCGAAAAGGGGCATACCCCCAAGGATCAGGACGGGCCCTCCTTTGTGAGCTCCCTGGATGTGACCCTGGAGTTTCCCGCCCGGCTCTACGTGCGTGGCCGGGGGCTGGACTCGGAGTGGCAGGGGAGGCTTTCGGCAGGCGGCACGGCCGTCCAGCCCGAGCTCCAGGGCCGGCTGCAGATGGTCCGCGGCACCTACACCTTTCTTGGGAAACGCTTCCAGCTCGGCCAGGGCAGCATCACATTTGACGGCGCCTCCCCGCCCAACCCCCTGGTGAACCTGACCGCGGTCAACCGCGACAACGGCTTCGAGGCCCGGGTCCTGCTGACCGGGCAGCCCGACAACCTCTCGGTGACCCTGGAGTCCGATCCCGCCCTTCCCCGGGACGAGATCCTGGCCCGGGTGCTGTTCGGCCGCTCCGTGTCCGAGCTTTCAGCCCTGCAGGCCCTCAAGCTGGCCCGGACCGTGGGGCAGCTGACAGGCCAGGACACGGGGCCCGACGTGCTGGGCGAGACCAGGGAGTTCCTGGGGGTGGACGAGCTGGAGATCGGCCAGGGCGCGGCCGGCGGCACGACCCTGGGCATAGGCGCCTATATTCACGAGGACATCTACATAAAGGGTGAAAAAGGCATCGACCCCGAGGACGACGCAATCTCCGTGGAGATCGAGATCACCCCCAACATCGGCCTGGAAACAGAGGTCGGCGGCTCCGG
>CAZUBS010000029.1:0-10585 GCA_964618595.1 uncultured Desulfohalobiaceae bacterium | reverse complement strand
GGGGTTGCCTTCCACCACCTGGGGGACCAGTCCCTGATAGGTGCTGACCTCCTTGAAGATCGAGGCCACGTACTCCACGGCGGCCAGGACCAGAGGGGCCTTCCTGGGCGTCAGGTACTCGGAGAGCCCCTTGTCGACCTTTCTGCAGAAACGCTCCACACGGTCTTTGTCGTCATCCGTGCCCACGCCCTGCCCGTGGAACATGGCCGCCCGGTCCCCCTGCGCACCAGCCGCCCCCCCGGTCCCGGAGTGGAGCTGGAGCTGGCTCTCCTGCTCGTCGAAACGCAGTGCCCAGGCCAGGCTTTCGGGGAGCTCGGGAAGGTCCACCGGCTCCATGCGCTGCTTGCTGGCCCGGTACAGCCCGACCTGGTTCTGGCTCAAGGACAAAAGATAAAAGACCCCGTTGCCGGTCAGAAGGGGCAGCAGGGGTTTCACTTGGAAGGTGTTGCCGATGTGCAGCCGCTCCGAAAGCTCCACCGGGACCCTGTAGCGGGCTGAAAAGCCTTCCGAGATGAACAGGGCCAGCCCGTCGTCCTGATGTCGCCAGAACTCCGGGTCGTCCAGCAGCTCAGTCCCTGGCCGGAGCAGGTCCTGGACATGCCGCACACCCTGCTCCTTGAGCTTTTTTTCGGCCGTGCTGAGCAGGTTGTCCAATCTGATCCTGTCCTGCTCGGTTTCCAGGCTGACCCGGTGGGTGGGCAGGAAAATCGATACACAGGGATCGCCCTGCCTGGTTGCAAGCTGCTCGAGGTCCTCTCTGGACAATGCATCGGTGGCCATCATATCTCTCCTTTTGCGTTGCTGTCTGGTCTGCTTCTTGGGGAATCAATCCAGCGAACTGATTGCTTGTTCCCCTTTTTTCCCTTTCAGCAGACTCATTCCATCATACAGTTCTTTTTTCTGTTGTCACTTCCCCCGCCGCACCGGGTCCAGGGAAGAAAACTGCTTTGCGGTCTGGACGATCCCAAAGGGTACCAGGCTCAGGCCCAGAATGAGCAGCCATTCCCCGAATCCGGGGGGCACCATGTCCAACACCATGGCCAGCGGCGGAAGGTACACCGCCAGCAGCAGCAAGCCCGCGCTCAGCACCACCGCACCCCAGACAAAGGGGTTGCGGGTCACGTCGTTGAGGAACGGGTTCGACCCGAAATCCCTCATGTTGAACACATGCCAGGTCCTGGTGAAGGCCAGGGTCAGGAAGGAGATGGTCACTGCCCGCTCCTTGGGCAGTTCCATATGCTCCAGTGCGACCCAGAACCCCGTCAGGACTGTCGCGGCGATGAGCACGCCGTATGCCCCGATCATGCCCCACAGAGCCGTTGGCACCACCGGCTCCCCAGGAGGCCGCGGGGGCATGTCCATGACCGCGTGCTCACCTCTGCCCACGCCCAGCGCCAGGGCCGGGAAGACGTCGCTGATCATGTTCAGATACAGGATCTGCAAGGGCAAAAGCGGCAGGGGGGTGCCGAAAAGCACGGCCAGGCCCACGATCAGGATGGCCCCCACGTTGCCCGAGAGCAGGAAGACGATGAACTTGCGGATGTTGTTGAAGATGACCCGGCCCTGTTCCACGGCCAGGGCGATGGTTGAAAAGGCGTCGTCCTTGAGCACGATGTCCGAGGCTTCCCGGGCCACCTGGGTGCCCCGCTTGCCCATGGCCACCCCGATGTCCGCCTTGGTCAGGGCCGGTGCGTCGTTGACCCCGTCCCCGGTCATGGCCACGACGGAGCCGTCGGCCTGGAACAGAGAGATGAGGTCGAGCTTCTGTTCGGGCGTAATGCGGGCAAAAATGGACGATTCGAGCAGGCTGTGCCGCTCCCCGGCATCGTAGTCTTCAGGGTCTTTGAGCTCGCTCCCGTGGATCACCGGGGATTTTTCACGGGAGAGGCCCAACTCCCTGCCGATAGAGCCGGCAGTCAGGGGCTGGTCACCAGTGACCATGACCACACGGAGTCCCGCCCCGCGAAGGTCATCAATGACCTCTTTGACACCCTTGCTCGGAGGGGCGAGCATTCCGACCAGTCCCAGGAAGACCAGGGAAGAATACGGGTTCGCCTGGACGGTGCCGGCCCTCTTCCGGGCCACGGCCAGCATGCGGAGGCCCTGACCGGCCAGGTCCTCATTGGCCTTGACCAGCTCCTCACGGTCCTCCCGGCTGAGCTCCCGCTCTTCCCCCCCCGTCAGGACCTTGGTGCAGGCCTCGATCACTGCTTCGGGCGCCCCCTTGACCGCGGCCAGGAAGCCTTCCCCCTCCCGGTGCCAGGTGGCCATCATCTTTGTCTCGGTGCTGAAGGCCACCTCTTTTTCCTCGGGAAGCTCGTCCAAAAGCTTTCCCCTTTCCAGGCCGAGGATGGTGCCGGCCTGGAGAAGCGCCACCTCCAGGGGGTCGCCGACCTTCTGGTCATCCTCCCCGAGATGGGCGTTGTTGCACAGGACACCGCAGGTCAGGATATCCCTGATCTGCTCCTGAGCCGGCTGCTTAGGCTCTTCACCGTCTTTCACCGTGAACCACGGCTCCGCCTCCCCATCGACCTCGATGATCGTGACTCCCTGGTCGGCGGGCACAGCCAGCCTGGTCACGGTCATCCTGTTCTCGGTCAGGGTGCCGGTCTTGTCCGTGCAGATGACGCTCGTGGCCCCCAGGGTCTCCACCGAGGACAGGCGGTTGACCAGGGCGTTTTTCCGGGCCATGCGCCACATGCCCCTGGCCAGAGCGATGGTGGCCACGATGGGGAGTCCTTCCGGGATGGCGGCCACGGCAAGGGCGATGGATGTTTCAAAGATCAAAAACCTGTCTTGGCCGGCAAGCAACCCAGTCAGGCCGACAAGTGCGGCAATGACCAGAGTCAGCCATATCAGGCGCTGTCCCAGCTTGTTCAGGCGCTGCTCCAGCGGGGTCAGCTCCTCTTCCTCGGCCTCCCGGGTCATCTCCGAGATATGTCCCACTTCCGTGCTCATGCCCGTGGACACTACCAGCCCCTTTCCCGAACCATGGGTCAGAGCCGTGCCCTTGAAGAGCATGTTGACCCGCTCGGCCAGGGGCGTGTTCTCGGCCAGGACGTCCAACCCCTTGTCCACAGCCACAGACTCCCCTGTCAGGGCGGACTCGTCCACCTGCATGCGATTGGCTTCGAGGAGCCGAAGGTCCGCCGGGACCATGTCCCCACCTTCCAGGACCACCAGGTCCCCCGGCACCAGCTTCTCGGCCGTGATCTCTTTCAGGGTGCCCCCGCGCACCACCTTGGCCTGGGCCTTGGTCATCTCCTTGAGCGACTCCATGGAGTGGACGGCCCGCAGCTCGGTCCCGAACCCGATGGCCACGTTCACGAGCATGGCCACCATGATGGAAATGCCCTCCAGCACCTGTCCAAGGAGGAAGGATACCACTGCTGCCGAGACCAGCAGCAGGGCGATGAGGTTCTTGAACTGGTCGAACAGGATCTCCCAGGCCGAGCGCTGCTTCCTGGTCTTGATCCGATTGGGGCCGTACTGGCGGAGGCGGTTCCGGGCCTCGCTCTGCCCCAGGCCTTCTTCCGGGTCAGACCCCAGTCTGACGGCCAGCTCCTGCCCATCGTTCGCCCAGGGAAGTGCGCCGTCCAGGGCAGGGTACTCGCCAGCCCTTTGTGACTCTCTTTTGTCCGTATCTTTCTCTGTTGACTGCATACTAAAGATCTACGCCTGCTTCTGCATATCGGCAAAGAGCCTCTGCACGTCTTCCCCCCTGCACAGCTCCGTGCCCGGGGTCATGACTGCTGCGGCCCCGGCGGCAATCCCGTGCCTGACTGCTTCCTCCACGCTTCTGCCACGAGAAAGTGCCAGGACTATGCCCGCGACCATGCTGTCACCCGCCCCGACCTTGCTCTTGATCGGAACCGTGGGGGCCCGCATGCGCCGCACCCCTTCCTCGGAGGCCAGGACCGCGCCGGCCGCCCCCAGGGAGACGACCACCACGCGGCTCTTGCCCTGGCTGACCAGGGCCATGGCCTGCTCTTCCTGCTGCTGCTCACTCTCGAAGCGTTCGCCCCAGATGTTTTCGAGCTCCCGAAGGTTTGGCTTGATCAGGAAGACTCCCTGATCCAAGGCCAGGGAGAGCGGCCTCTGGCTGGTGTCGAGGATAAGCCTGATGCCCTTGTCTGTGGTAAAGGCTGCCAGCCTGGCGTAGAAGTCCTCCGGCACCCCTTGTGGGAGGCTCCCGCTGGCCACGAGGTAACCGGGAACCGGGTCGAGCCCGTCAAGGATCTCGAAACAGGCCTCCCATTCGTCCCTGGCCATCTCGGGGCCGGGCATGCCGAACCTGTACTGTTGCCCCGAAGCTTTCTCCAGCACGGTAAGGTTTTCCCGGGTCAGCCCGGCGATGTCCACGGTGCGAAGCTCGAGGTCATCCTGCTCGAGCAGTTTGATGAGCATGTTCCCGGGGGGCCCGCCAGCGGGAAACACCCCCAGGGAGTCCCCCCCCATCTTCTTGATGGCTCTTGAGACGTTCAACCCGCCCCCTCCCGGGTGAAACTGCGGTCTGTCGCAACGCAGCTTGTGCTCGGGCACCACGTTGTCGATGCTGCTGCTCTTGTCCACTGCCGGGTTCATGGTCAGGGTTACAATGTCCATGTCTCCTCCTGTCACCGGACGTCCACTGGAACGGAACGTCCTGTTATTGATTTTCCTGCGGCCAGCGCCGGAGCAGCGTCCGTGCCGCCACCGGGGCCAGGAGCGCTGTCAGGAGCGTTACCAGGACCATGGCCCCATACAGCCTGGGAGTCACCGCCCATTCCCCCAACCTGAGCCCTTTCTGCATGATGATCATGGTTATCTCGGCCCGCGGGACCATGCTCACCCCAATGAGCAGGGCCCCCTGCAGGCCGCGCATGAAGTACACGGGCACACCATTGGCTAAAATCTTGGAGATTGCCGCACCCGCCAGCAGCACAGCTCCCATCCACACTGCCGCAATCATGGCTGCCGGGTCGATGTCCAGACCAATGCCGATGAAGAAAAAGGGTGCGAAAAGATCGAATACCGGCGTAAAAAACTTCTCCATCTCCACCACGCCCTGGTCCCTGGAAAAAACCAGCCCGGCAAAGAAGGCCCCGATGGCCAGCGAGAAACCGAGCAGGCCGGACAGGGCGGCGATGACAAACCCGATGCCCACGGTGGAAAGTGAGGTGTCCGGCAGTGTCTCTTTCCTGCGCAGGAACCGCGTCACCGGCCCTTCCAGGTATCTGGCGAAAAAATAGCACAGCCCGCCGAAAAACAGCAGCTTGAGAAGGAAAAACCCAGCCGTGAAAGAAAGAGTCCCCAGAAGTGACCCGCCGCTTCCGCCCTGAAGCACGGGGATCATTGCAAAGAGCAGGGCCATGAGGAGAATGGCGGTCACGTCGTCCAGCTCGGCCAGATCCACGAGCAGGGCCCCGTTTTTGGATCTGATGGCCCCGGCCTCCTGCCAGACGCTGACGGTGATGCCCACGCTGGTGGCTGTAAAGGCCGTGGCTACTATCAGGCTGGGGATAAGGCCGAAGCCGAGCAGCCAGGATGCCAGGGCATAACCTGCCAGTGCTGCAACAGCGATGTTTGCCGCCCAGGCCCAGGCCGCATTGCGCAGCTGATGGAAGAGCCCCGTGATGTCGCTTTCCAGCCCCACCTTGAAGAGCAGACAGACCAGGCCGACCTTGGCCAGGAACTGGAGGATCGACTCGCTGCCCTCGGGCAGCAGGCCGAACTCGACCTGGAGCAGCTTCAGGGCCATCCCCAACCCGAGGTACCCGACCAGGGCCGGGACAACCGTGCGGCTCAGCCCGGCCTTGATGAGCATGGTGACCACGGAGGCCAGGCCGACCATCAAGACAATGGGTACGAACTCCGTACCGTGAACCCCTGTCATGAAAGAGCCCCTTGCCCTGGATGAGAACGGTCAGCGTGCTGGCCCTGACAGGAGATGTGCCGGAACCCGCGCAATGATAGTTCGTCACGCCTCAAGACGACTCGGTCTGCTGGTTTTTTCCGGGCATCAGTCAACAATGTATCCCAGCAGGATGACAATTCCCAAAATGGCGATGAGCACCCAGAAAAAGACGTTCAGGGCTGCCGCCTCGGTCTCGGTCGCGGCCTGCTCTTCCTCACTGACCAGCTTCACCGTGCTTCTCTCCCTGCCCGGGGGAGGAAAGGCCGTGAGCACCAGGGCCACGATGATGGCCACCAGCAGGAACGGCAGCCAGAACGAGCCCCACAGCGTCGGTCCGAAGGGTGTGATCCACACGCCCCCCGCCCAGGTCAGAAGAAAGAGCACCAGCAGGAAGATGAGCACGCCCGGCCCGGGACGCTCCCGTCGGAAACCGAGGACGAACACGGCTCCGATGACCAGGGCAATGACCAGGGCCAGGAGCAGATCGATGAAGAACATGACAGCCTCCCTTGTTGCAACCATGCGCTTTGCTGGATCACCTGGGTGTCCGGCAAATCCCGTGTCAGGCCTTTCCTCTCCTAAGTACAAAGGCGTGCCGTTGCCTTGGAAGGGGATGCCAAGGGGAAATATCGGGTAGAAGAATGTACCCGATTCACGCCAAACCAGAGGTGTCATGAGAGAGAAACTCCACTCCTGCTCTGGACCTTGCCCAGTATTTTATTGCACAGTGAAGCATGGGAAGTGAAACGAACAGTACCTTCAAACCCGAATCGAGGAGCTTGTATGGCTGACATCGAACATTTGCACAGCCTGGCCAGGCTGATGCGCTCCTTCATCCTGCGCTCCACCACCACGGCAGGCTCCGGACACCCAACCTCCTCCCTCTCAGCCGTGGAGCTGATGGCCGCCCTTTTTTTCGGGGGGCACTTCCGCTTTTTCCCCGACGACCCCGGCCACCCCAACAACGATCGCTTGCTCTTCTCCAAAGGGCATGCCACGCCCCTGCTGTATGCCCTGTGGGCCGCCGCGGGCCAGGTTTCCGAAGATGAGCTCATGACCTACCGCGAGTTCGGCAGCCCCCTGGAGGGGCACCCCTCCATTGCCTTTCGCTACACCGAAGCCGCAACCGGTTCACTGGGCCAGGGGCTGTCCATTGGTCTGGGCATGGCCCTGAACGCCAGGTATCTGGACAAGCTTCCCTACCGCACCTTCGTCCTGCTTGGGGACAGCGAGATGGCCGAAGGCTCCCAGTGGGAAGCCGTGCAGCTGGCCGCCCACTACGAACTGGACAACCTGATCGGGGTCCTCGACGTCAACCGCCTGGGGCAGCGGGGGGAAACCATGTACGGCCACGACATCGCCGCCTTCGGGAAACGGCTGGACGCATTTGGCTGGAAGACCGTTCTGATCGAGGACGGGCACGACTTCGAGCAGGTGCTTGCCGGGTATGAGAAGGCCTTGCGTTCCCAGGGGGGCCCGGTCATGCTCATTGCCCGGACCATCAAGGGCAAAGGGGTTCCCCTGGTGGAGGATGAGAACGGCTGGCACGGCAAGGCCCTGGAAGAGGAGGAGTGCCGTCAGGCCATCGAGGGTCTGGGCGAGATCGACAGCACGGTGCGCGGCAACCTGACCGCACCCGAGGACCTGGTGCCGGAGCCCCCTCCAGCCGGTCCTGCCGCTGAGGTGGCGTACCAGGCCGGACAAAAGGTCGCCACGCGCAATGCCTACGGCACTGCCTTGAACCGCATCTATCCCGCCCATCCCGGCATGGTCGTCCTGGACGGGGAGGTGAGCAACTCCACACGTGCGGGCTCCTTCAAGAAGGAGCACCCGGAACGCTTCTTCGAGATGTTCATTGCCGAGCAGAACATGCTGGGAGCGGCCCTTGGCCTGGCCCGGCGCGGCAAGCTTCCGTTCGTGTCCAGCTTCTCTGCCTTTTTGAGCCGGGCCTACGATCAGATCCGGATGAACCAGTACTCCGAGCCGCACATGATCGTCTGCGGCTCGCATGCCGGGGTGTCCATCGGCCAGGACGGCCCCTCCCAGATGGGGCTGGAGGACATCGCCTTCTTCCGCACCCTGCAGGGCAGCTCCGTCCTCTACCCCTCTGACGCCGTGTCCTGCGAGAAGCTCGTCGAGGCGGCCGCCGGGCACCAGGGCATCGTCTACATCCGGACCACCCGCGGGGGCACGCCCATTCTCTACGGACCTGAGGAGGACTTTCCCATCGGCGGCTGCAAGGTGCTGCACCAGAGCGATGAGGACCTGGTCACTCTGGTTGGAGCCGGCATCACCCTGCACGAGTGCCTGGCCGCCAGGGAATCGCTGGCCGGGGAAGGCATATCCGTCAGGGTGATCGACCTTTACAGCGTCAAGCCCGTCGACACGGCCACCCTGGCCGAGTCCGCCCAGTCCACACTTGCCGTGATCACCGTGGAGGACCACTCCCTGGCCGGAGGGCTCGGCGAGGCCGTCCTGAGCGCCCTGGCCCACATCCCGGTGCCTGTCCATTGCCTGGGGGTGACCCAAAAGCCCAAAAGCGGGAAGCCCGAACAGCTTCTGGACTTTGAAGGCCTTGCAAAAGATTCCATCATCGCCGCAGTGCGGGAGGTTTTATGAGACCCGAGAATCTGAAGACCCTGATCTACCTGGACGGCGGTAACCCCGAGGAGACTCGAAAAATCAAGGATATCCTCGGCTTTCTCGACGGGCAGACCACCAACCCGTCCTTTGTCTCCAAGAACCCCGAAGCCAGGAAACGGCTCGAGCAGGGCAAGCGGTTCACCACGCAGGAACTGCTGGACTTCTACAAGGCCCTGGTGGAGGAGATATCAGGCCTCATCCCCGAGGGGTCGGTGTCCATCGAGGTCTATGCCGACCAGAACACCAGCACGGAGCAGATGCTGGACTGGGCCAGGGACATGAACGCCTGGATCCCCAACGCCCACATCAAGTTCCCCACGACCCGGGAAGGGCTCGAGGCTGCCCATCAGGCCGTCAGCGAGGGCCTGCGGGTCAACATGACCCTGTGTTTCAGCCAGCAGCAGGCCGCTGCCGTCTATGCGGCCACGAAAGGTGCCGCTCGGGGCCAGGTCTATCTGTCTCCCTTTGTGGGGCGGCTCTATGACGAGGGTCAGAACGGCATGGACCTGACCAGGAACATCCTGCGCATGTTCGAGCAGGGGGACGGCCACGTCATGCTGCTGACCGCCAGTGTCCGCGACCTGGACCAGTTCCTGGAATCCATCCGCCTGGGCACGGACATCGTGACCTGCAAGTTCGAGACGCTCCAGGAGTGGGCCGATACAGGGCTGTCCCTGCCGGGGAGCGACTTCACCTCCGCACCGGGCGACGTTGCGCCCATCCCCTACCAGGAGCTCGACCTCACCCGCGACTGGCAGTCCTTCGACCTCGGCCACTACAAGACCGACGAGGGCATGGAGAAGTTCTCCACCGACTGGAACAAGCTGCTCAAGGAATAGTGGGGCATCCGGCCGGCGATAGAAAGGTAAGGTTCCCGTTTTCGCAAAGAACAATCCTCTTCTGGCAGGGGCGGCTGGCTGTCGCCCTGCCTTTGGTCGGTATCTCGTGCCGGAACCAGCCCTGGCTAAAGAAAGGGCGCGCGCCACGCGCCCCTACCAGAAAAATCACAAACCCCGAATACAATATCCTCTCCCAGCGAATGACCCAGTTCTGGTAGGGGCGGCTGGCTGCCGCCCTGCCTTTGGTCGGAACCTTCGTGCCCGAGCCAGCCCTGGCTAAAGAAAGAAGGAAGGGACCCCTCCAGGCGGCAAAGCCGCCTGAAAGGGTCTTGGGGGGAGGGTGTGGAGAAACGAGGCTCTGTCGTGTTGCAGAGCCTGTTTGTAGGCTTTTTTATCTACTCTTTGGATCAAATACCGGTACAATCAGCATCCAGTTTTAGATCAGCGGATACCGATCCGGGACTCCGTCACGGCTAGCCGAACTTGGCCTTGGCCTTTTCAAAGGACTCCTGCAGCTCATCCAGAGCCCTGTCCGCACCAGCGGCAATATCCTTCCAGGCCTCGCCGCCCGCCTGCTTGATCTGCTCAAGCTGGCCCGAGAGCTCCTCGCGTTTGGCCTCCATCTGGTCGACCTGCTGCTTGTACTCTATCTTTGACTCTGCCTGGGCCTGATCGGCCTTGGCCCGCATCTCCTTGATCTTGGCGTCCCATTCGTCGATCTTGGCCTTGAGCTTTTCCTTGTAGGCTTGCTGTGCTTCCAATGCATTCCCCTATTTTTTAAGCAGGTACCCAGGAGACTCGGGGCCCCTGGAATTCTTTCTCATGATCATAGGCTTCCATGGGGAGGTGAGGTCATCCCCTCACTGCTTCTTCATGGGCTCCCCGCAACACACCAGCTCGCCGTCACCGCCTTCGATCACTTCCACCAGGTTCCCGCAGATTTCGCACAGGTACTTTTCACCTTTCTGAGCCATGTCCACTCTCCTTTTGTCTCGCTTGGTTCAATAAAAGGTTGGTTCAAGAGGTCACATTCCGGTCAGACACGCGTTCTGCCTCGACCGCGAAATCCGAAGATCAGAGACAATACCAAGAGCACGATAAAGATGAAGAACAGAATCTTGGCAATGCCAGCAAATGTTGCTGAAAGCCCCCCGAACCCGAACACAGCGGCCAGGATGGCCAGCACGAAAAACACAATGGCCCAATA
>CAZUBS010000028.1:0-10765 GCA_964618595.1 uncultured Desulfohalobiaceae bacterium | reverse complement strand
TTCATGGTGTCCAGCAAGGCTTCCACATGGTTCTTCACCTCAGCCCTGTTCCTGTCGCTGGACTCGTAGATGATGTCCACAATGTCGGCCTTGGTCAGAGTCTTGTTGCTCATGTGTCCTCCACACAACTGTCACAGGCCTTTGGCAGGCATGCATGGGCGCTTTGGTTGTCTTTACTCAAGAGCATGCGGTCGTCCGGAACACGTGTTGATCCCCGGGAAGAGATGGCACCGCCTGGAGCAGAATGAAAAGCATCACCGGGGACAATATTTTTGATCGTCCTCCAATCTCTACCCGATCAAAAAGGCTTTTGCAACATCTAAGGGGTTGTTTTTTCTCTCAATTTCATTTTTCCATGAAAGACGCTCACCACGCTGCGAAGCAACGGGTCTTTTTTCATCCCGAACCGGGAGGTGTCAGCCGCCGGATTTACCCGGTTTTCCTGCCTTTTCTGGGTTGTCCCAAACGCTGCATCTACTGCGACCAGAACGCCCAGACCGGGTCCAGGCAGACCCTGACAGACATCTTCGACACATTGCTGGCCCAGCTCGAGAGATTTCGCGACACACACTCTTTCGGCTGGGAAATCGGTTTTTTCGGGGGAACCTTCACCGCGTTGCCAGGAAACTGGTCCCGGCGATTCGTGGACCTGGCCTCCTCCTTCAAGTCCTGCGGCGTGGTCAGCGCCATCCGATGCTCCACCAGGCCCGACGCCCTCGACCCGGTGCAGCTCGAGGTGCTAGCCCACGCAGGCCTGGACCTGGTCGAGGTGGGCGTCCAATCCTTCGACTCCCGGGTGCTCGAGCTGAGCGATCGCGGCTATGACGAGGCGAAAGCTGTTGCCGGATGCCGCAGCGTGGTCGAGGCGGGGCTCGGCCTGGGCATCCAGCTTCTGCCGGGTCTGCCCGGGCACGACCCACGCTCGTGGCACCAGGACATCCTGCAGGTTCTGGCTCTGGCGCCCGACTGTGTCCGCATCTACCCCTGCCTGGTTCTGCAGGGAACACCCCTGGCCAGAGCCTGGAAAGAGGGATCCTATGTTCCCTGGAGCCTGGACCGGACCATCGAGGCGCTTGTCCCTGGAGTGCGTTCCCTGTGGAAGCAGGGCATACCGGTTGTCCGGATGGGGCTCCCCCCTGAACCCGGCCTGGTCAAAAACATTCTGGCCGGCCCCTGGCACCCCGCCCTGGGCGGCATGGTCAAGAGCCGCATCCTTCTTGAGGACGTTGCCGGCCACTGCGGCACTCTTGGGCCGGGGCCCAAACAGCTCTTCCATCCCCGCCGACATCAGGGCGAGCTGTGGGGGCACCGGGGCGAGCTCAAGGCGAGGTATGCGGCACTCGGGCTGCCCCCCGAACGGGTCCGCCCCTGGGAACACCCCGGCTTTCTGCTCTCAAGGACCAGCTCACAGTGAGGCGGCCATGAGCATACCGCAGACTCTGCTTCACCCCCTGAGCCGCCCCGGGGGGAACCTGGCCGTCAGGTCGCACTGGTTGTTGACCATGACCCCTGGAAGGGAGCTGATCAGGGACGGAATGGTGGTCTTCCGGGAGGACACCATCCTTGCAGCGGGACCATACAGCGAGCTGAAAAATCAGTTCCAGACAAAGGTGCACGACCTCGAAGGAGCCGTGCTGGCACCGGGGGTTATCAACGCACACACCCACCTCGAGCTCAGCCACCTGGCCGGGCGCATCCCTCCGGGTGGGGGCTTCGAGGCCTGGGTCGGGCGGCTGGTCACCCTGCCCCTCAAAGATGTTCCAGAGAAGCTCCTGCAGCGCACGGTTTCCGACCTTGTGTCCTGCGGCACCGCCTACGTCGCCGACATCACCGGCCACTCCCACCGGCTGGTTCACGACACCCTGCTCAGCTCCCCATTGGGATGCCGCCTCTTTGTGGAGTTTTTCGGCTTTCGTCACCCAGGGGGCAACACCTTGAACTGGCCCGCCACTGTCCGTCCTTCCTCCCACTCCGAAGTCGCGGCTGCCGGGCACGCCCTCTACTCGACACACCCCTCCACCCTGCAGCTGGCCAAAACCTGGTCGTCCCGGCGCCGACGCCCCTTTTCAATGCACCTGTCCGAGCATGCCGGCGAGGTCGAGTTCCTGGCCACCGGCCGCGGCAGCTTTGCCGGGCTGATCAAAGAGCGCCTGGTGCCGGGGGATTTCATTCCCCCGGGTGTTTCCCCCGTGGCCTATGCGGACCGGCTGGGGCTGCTGGACGAACGCACCCTGGCCGTTCATTGCGTGCACCTGAGCCAACCGGATATCGAGACACTTGCCGGGCGACAGGTCTCCGTCTGCCTCTGCCCCAGGAGCAACGCGTTCATTGGTGTTGGCAGGGCCCCCTGGGAGCGTCTTGCCGCTTCCGGTGTCCGTCTCTGTCTCGGCTCCGACAGCCTGGCCTCCAACACCGATCTTGACCTCTGGAACGAGGCCGTTTATGTGGCCAGACACTGGGAGCAAGGACTTCCCCTGACCAAACTCGCGGCCCTGGTCACCAGGAACCCGGCTTCGGCCCTGGGCATCGAAGACCGGTACGGTTCCCTCGAACCCGGCAAAAAGGCCCGATTCAGCCTGGTTCCGGAGCGGCTGCTTGATGAGTGTGAACTGACGTGACGCTTCTCAGGAGAGAGCCACCATGATCTGGCCCCACAAGGACCTCTTGCACATCTCCCAGCTCTCTTCCGAACAGATCCTGCATGTCTTTGAGCTGGCCTCCCACTTTCTCGAGATCCTGGGGCGGCCGGTCAAGAAAGTGCCAACGCTCAAGGGCAAAAGCGTGGTGCTCTTCTTTGCCGAACCGTCCACCCGGACCAGAATCTCCTTTGACATGGCAGCCAAGCGCCTCTCCGCCGACTCGTTCTCCCTGGCCGCGACCGGCTCCAGCCTCAGCAAGGGTGAGAGCCTCCGGGACACGGCCCTGACCCTGCAGGCCATGGCTCCCGACGCCATCGTCATCCGCCATGGTCTGAGCGGTGCGGCTGAGTTCCTGGCCGGGCGCATCGGCTGCAGCATCGTCAATGCAGGTGACGGCTGGCACTCCCACCCCACACAGGCCTTGCTGGACGGGTTCACCTTGAGCCGCGCCTGGGGATCTTTCAAGGGCAAGACCCTGCTCATCCTGGGCGATATCGCCCACAGCCGGGTGGCACGCTCCGGCGTGGAGCTGTTCCGGGCCCTGGGGGCTTCGGTACGGCTGTGCGCCCCCCGCACCCTGCTGCCCTCGGGCGCTCACCATTGGCCGGTAGAGATCAGCAAGGATCTGAAAGAGGCCTGCCAAGGGGTGGACGCGGTCATGTGCCTGAGGCTTCAGTTAGAGCGACAGGAGGCGGGGCTCATCCCCGACCTGCGCGAATACGCCAGGTTTTACATGCTCCAGCGGCACCACCTGGAGGCGGCCGGTCCCGGGGTCAAGGTCCTGCATCCCGGCCCCATGAACCGGGGGGTGGAAATCGCCTCCGACCTGGCAGACTCCCCCGACAGCCTCATCCTGGAGCAGGTCACTTCCGGTGTGGCCGTGCGCATGGCCCTCCTGCACCTCTACCTGACCCGCAAGGAGCACGGTCATGGCCACTCCTGATTGCATCGTCCGCAACGTTCTCTGGCACGAGCGACCGCATGATCTCTTTGTGGGGCGCGGGAAAATTCTCTCCCTGCAGCCCACGGGGGGGATGCCCGAAGAAACCCAAGCCCATGTCGTCGAGGCCGCCGGAGCCACACTTTTGCCCAGCCTGATCGACGCCCACGTCCACCTTCGCGAGCCCGGGTACGAGTACAAGGAAGACATCGCCTCCGGTCTGGAGGCTGCCGCAGCCGGCGGGTTTGGCACCGTCCTGGCCATGGCCAACACCTCTCCGGTCAACGACCGGGGCAGCGTGACCCGCTACATGCTGGACAGGGCGGCCTCCGCCTGGCCCCACGGGCCGCGGCTCTGCCCGGTGGGCGCCTTGACCGTCGGCCTCGAGGGCAGGGAGCTCTCCCCCATGGCCGAGCTGGCTGCTGAAGGGTGCGTGGCCTTTTCCAACGACGGCATCCCAGTGGCGGACAACGAGCTTTTCCGGCGGGCCGTGGAGTACGCCTCCGACCTGGGGCGCCGGGTCATTGATCATTGCGAGGACCCCTCCCTGGCCCGGGGCGCGGTCATGAACGAGGGGCGCATGAGCGGCCTGCTCGGTCTCAAGGGCCAGCCCACGGTGGCCGAAAGCCTCCAGGTGGCCAGGAACATCCTGCTGGCCGCCTATCTGGACCAGCCCATTCACCTGGCCCACATCAGCTGCCGTCAGTCCGTGGAGCTCATCGCCTTTGCCAGGGAACGGTCCATCCCCGTCACCGCCGAAACCTGTCCCCACTATCTGCTCTGGGACGAGGGGCTCGTCAGCGGGTACAACAGCCTGGCCAAGGTCAACCCACCGCTGCGCACCCAGGACGACGTCCTTGCCATCCGCCAGGCTTTGCGCCAAGGTGTGATCGACATCCTGGTGACGGACCACGCCCCACACGCGGATTTCGAAAAAGAGGTCCCTTTTGCCGAAGCCCCCAACGGGATCTCCGGGCTGGACACCGCACTCTGTTTGAGCCTCGAGCTGATTGAAGGTGGAGAGATGGACCTCAAGACCTTGCTCCGATCCTGGTGCGACGGACCGGCAGAGGTATTCGGGATACAAGCCAACCACTTCCGTCCCGGGGACCCGGCCGACTTTCTGCTTTTGGACAGGGAGCATTCGTGGACAGCGACACCCGGGGCCCTGCATTCCAAAGGAAAGAACACCCCCTGCCTGGGACGGGCAATGAAAGGGCGTGTCACAGCCCATTTCCTGGCCGGAAAGCTCGTGTACGAGCGCGCAGCCGCCCGAGGCATTTCCGGCCCTGCACCTCGAACGTAACGGATACCGCCTATGGGCAGCGTTCTCATCGTCGACGACGATCCCAGTCTGCGGGACGTGCTGGAAATCGCACTCACCCGCTACAAGCACAAGGCCCTGGCCGCGGCCGACATCAAGAGCGCCCTGGTGATCCTCGGCAGACAGGACGTGGACCTGGTGCTGCTCGATCTTCGCCTGGGACAGGAGAACGGCCTGGACCTGCTGCGCATGATCCGGGAGCGGTGGCCCAACATTCCCGTGCTCATGGTCACGGCCCATGCCGACTCGCGCACAGCAGTGGAGGCCATGAAGCTTGGGGCGCGCGACTACATCTCCAAGCCTTTCGACGTTGAGGAGTTCCTGCTGCTCGTCCAGCGCACCCTGGAAACCTCCCGTTTGGCCGAGGAAAACGCCTGGCTCAAGGAGCAGATCGAGGACCGGTACGGCCCCATCGTGGGCCAGAGTCCAAAGATGGCCGAGGTCTTCAACCTGGTGGACCGGCTGGCCCCCACGCCCATCAATGTGCTCATCACCGGGGAGTCCGGCACCGGCAAGGAGCTCATTGCCCGGGCCATTCACAACAAGAGCCCGCGCAAGAACCACCCCTTGATGGTCATCAACTGCGGGGGGCTGCCCGAGAACCTGGTGGAAAGCGAGCTGTTCGGCTTCCGCAAGGGAGCGTTCACCGGAGCCGACCGGGCCAAGAAAGGGCTGCTCGAAATGGCCGAGGGGGGGACCGTCTTCCTGGACGAGGTGGCTGAAATGCACCTCTCCACCCAGGTCAAGCTGCTGCGCTGTATCCAGGACGGCACCTTCATCCCCCTGGGCTCCACAGAGGAGGTGCACGCCGATGTGCGCATCATCGCCGCCACCAACCGCCCAGTGGAGGAGGACGTGGCCACGGGCCGCTTCAGGGAGGATCTCTTCTACCGTCTTTCCGGAGTTATCATCAAGATGCCTCCGCTGCGGGAGCGCGGCAAGGACATCCTGCTGCTGGCGGACCATTTCCTGACCAAGGCCTGCGCGGAGCTCAAGCGCGACTTCGAGGGCGTCACCCCTGAAGCCCAGGAAAAGCTCATGCGCTACCACGATCCAGGAAACGTGCGCGAACTCGAGAATCTCGTAGAGCGTGCCGTGGCCCTGGAAACCGGCAAGCGCATCCACCCAGGATCACTCATCATCTACGAACAGGTCCACCCGGAAACCCCGTCCACCGGGCCGCGCAAGGTGCTCAACGGCGAGCTCTCCCTGGAGGAGTACCTGGAACGCGAGGAGCAGAAGATCATGCAGGCTGCTCTGGAACGAACCGGGGGGCACAAAGGCAAGGCCGCCGAGCTTGTGGGCCTCAACTTCCGGCAGTTCCGCTACCGCCTCAGCAAGCTCGATTCCTCCGAAGGGGAAGAAGAGGCATCCTAGCCCCCCAGGACAGGCGCATCCATGCTGGTCCGCGAACGCCGCTGTTACCGGGCCTTGTTGTCCTCCCTGACACGCACCAGCTGCAGAAATGAACCAGCACCAGGCTCCCCGGACCATGACCAACCTCCTCGACTGCTCTCTGGAAGAGCTGCGGTTCCTGCTGACACAGCTCGGACAGCCCGCATTCCGGGCGGATCAGATCTGGCAGTGGGTGTGGCAGAAGGGCTCACGTGACTTTCAGGAGATGACCAACCTCTCCAGGGACCTCCGTGCGACACTGGCGCACCGGTTCTTTATTGAGTGGCCGCGCATGCACACCCTGCTGGAAAGCAGGGACGGCACACTCAAGCTGCTGCTCGAGCTCTCGGACGGGGCCCTTGTGGAGACGGTGCTCATCCCGGAGCGTGACCACTTCACCCAGTGTCTTTCCTCCCAGGTCGGCTGCCCCCTGGCCTGCACCTTCTGCTCCACGGGCGACCTCGGCTTCAGCCGCAACCTCACCTCCGGCGAGATCCTGGGGCAGGTCCTCGTTGCCCGCGATCTTCTGCACAAAAGGCGCTCCTCCCTGGCATTGCGCAACCTGGTCTTCATGGGCATGGGCGAACCACTGCTCAACTGGGAGCAGGTGGCCCGGGCCCTGGTCGTGCTCGGCCACGACCAGGCCTTTGGCTTCTCCCACCGCCGCATCACCGTGTCCACGGTGGGCATCAAGGGCATGCTGACCGAGCTCGGAAACAGCGGTCTGGCCTCCCTGGCAGTGTCCCTGCACGCCCCCACCCAGGAGCTGAGAGCCCGGCTCATGCCCAGGGCGGCCCGATTCCCACTTGACGAACTCCTGAAGGAAATGGAAGGGTATCCCCTCGCACCGCGGCAGCGCATCACCGTCGAGTACATCCTCATCGGCGGGGTCAACGACAGCCTGGGACATGCCAGGGAGCTGACCAGAGCCCTCTCCCGGATCAAATGCAAGGTCAACCTGATCACCTTCAACCCAGGTCCCGGCATCCCATATGCCGCACCCGGACCGGAGCAGGTCCTGGCCTTTGAGCAACTGCTCCGGGACAAGGGGCTGACTGCCACCCTGCGCAAGAGCAAGGGGCAGGACATAGCCGCGGCCTGCGGGCAGCTGCGGGCCCAGTGTGAATCGTCTGACCGAACCGACGCTCCCCCCGGACCGAGTTCCGGAACGACCTGACGGGTGTGGCCTGCCGCACCCGAGTGGATGGAGACGACCATGGAAAAACCCGACTTCGACAAAGGGGGCGGGCTGTTGCCCGCCATCGTGCAGGAGCAGGGCACGGGTGAGGTGCTCATGCTGGCCTACATGAACGAGGAGGCCTGGGAAAAGACCCTGGAGACGGGGGAGGCACATTACTTCAGCCGCAGCCGGCAGACCCTGTGGCACAAAGGCGGCACCTCCGGCCACGTCCAGAAGGTCGGGTCCGTGCGCCTCGACTGTGACTCGGACACCATCCTGCTCCGGGTCTTTCAGGTTGGCGGGGCGGCCTGTCACAAGGGGTACCGGAGCTGCTTCTTCAGGGAGCTTACCAACGGCCACTGGCAGAAATGCGCTCCAATGGTCTTCGATCCCAAGGAGGTCTACAAAAAATGACCGCGGACAAGAAGCTCAAGCTCGGCATCCCCAAGGGCTCGCTGCAGGAAGCGACCTTCAAGATTTTCGAAAAGTCCGGCTGGAAGATACGCACCCACCACCGCAACTACTTCCCAGAGGTCAACGACCCCGAGATCCAGTGCAGCCTGTGCCGGGCCCAGGAAATGTCCATCTACGTCGAAAACGGCACCCTTGACGTGGGCCTGACCGGCAAGGACTGGATCCTGGAAAACGAGTCCGAGGTTCAGCTGGTCAGCGACCTGGTCTACTCCAAGGTGTCCAACCGCCCGGCCCGCTGGGTTCTGGCAGTTTCCGGGGAGTCGCCCTACAAGCGGCCGGAAGACCTGACCGGCAAGAAGATCGCCACCGAGCTGGAGAACTTCACCCGCAAGTACTTCCAGACCGCGAACATCCCTGTGGAAGTGGAGTTCTCCTGGGGCGCCACCGAGGCCAAGGTGGTCGAGGGGCTGGCCGACGCCATCGTGGAGGTCACTGAAACGGGCACCACCATCAGGGCCCACGGGTTGCGCATCATTGCCGAACTGCTGGTGACCAACACCCAGCTCATCGCCAACCCCAGGGCCTGGGAGGACCCGTGGAAGCGGGCCAAGATCGAGAACCTGAACACCCTGCTTCAGGGTGCGCTCAAGGCCGAAAAAATGGTCGGCCTCAAGCTGAACATCCAGGAACGGCTGATCGAAAAGGTCATGGGAATCCTGCCCAGCATCACCTCGCCCACAGTCTCCCATCTGCACAACACCGACTGGATGTCCATCGAGATCGTGGTCGAGGAGTCCGTGGTCCGGGAGCTGATCCCCAAGCTGCAGGCCCTGGGTGCCGAGGGAATCATCGAGTACCCCTTGAACAAGGTCATTTGACCCTCTGACCCGCCCTTCAGCGGCTTCAGGAGGAACTCCATGCGCACTGTCCGATTGGTCTCCTGCTGGATACTCGTCTTTCTGGCGGTGTCCCTGCTCGGGTGCGCCGCTTCCACGGGAAAGCGCTCCGAACAGGCCACGCCCGGGGAGGTCCAGGCCCGCATCGAGCTGGCCGAGTCCTACCTGGCCAGCAACGACTACCGAAACAGCCTCAAGGAGCTCCTGGAGATCGAGGAGCAATCCGGGAATAACCCCCGCTTCCTCTACGACCTGGGCATCACCTACGTGGGACTGCGCGAGTACGAGCGGGCCGCCCAGGCTCTGGAGAGAGCCGTGGACCTCGAGCCCGACTACGGCCCGGCCTGGAACCTCCTGGGGCAGGCCCACATCGCCCAGGGCAATGTGGAACCGGCCATTGACGCTTTTGAACGCTCCATGGGCATCATGACCTACCTGACCCCGGAGTATCCCGCCTACAACCTGGCCAAGCTCTACCAGTCCCGGGGCGAGCAGGACAAGGCCATTGCCCACGCCCGGATGGCCCTGGACAAGAACTGGCGCTACACCCCCGCCTACCTGCTTTTGGCCGACCTGCTGCTGGAGCAGGGCAGGACCGGTGAAGCCATCGAGGTTCTGACCCGGGGAGCGGAGGCCAACCCCAAAAGCACCGAGATCATCCTGCGGCTTGCCGAGAACCAGCTCAGGCAGGGCAACACCGCAGAGGCCCGCAACTGGTTCCAGCACATCATCATGCTCGACCCGGAGAGCGATGCCGCCGAGGTGGCCGAGGACTACCTGGACCTGATGCGCTGATTGCAGCGCCCACTCCCGAAAAGGGCGCCGAATCACCTCTGGACCGGTTCCTCTCTGTTCGGCGTGTTCGACGCAGGCAAGGTCAGGGATCAGGCCAAAACCATGTGCACGGCCCGGGAGCTGGGCAGTGAGCTGGCCAAGTCGCTGAAAGTGGAACAGGCCCAGTAATATCCTGTGTCTTTTTCGAAATAAAAAGGTTCCGTCTCGGTTTGGCAGCCTCGACCCACCTCACGCCTCACTCCTCACCCCTCGCCTTCCCCTTACACCAACGCATTCTCCCATCCCGAGGCCAGGACGAACAGGCAGGGTGTGCCAACCGCCCTTGTCCGCTCCGCAATTCTTTCCAGGTCCGGATTCTCGTCCATGCTGAAAAGTGTCAGCCTGACCGCGTTGCCCACGGTGGCGGGCAGCTCCTCCTTCTCGCGCACCGTTCCGATGCTCGCGTTGGGGATGCGGGCCAGGTCCATGGCGGCGTGGAGATATTCCACGGCCTTCTGCTCCTGGGCGTCGGTGTCCACCAGGGCCGTCAATGACAGTGGAGCCGACCAGTTCGTCTTCAGCTTGTAGGCTATGAGCACGGCCAGGTCGGCGTCCTCCATGTCCCGGCCGAGCGTCCAGCCCTCCTTCGGACGGTCCAGGACCACGTGCACTCCGCCCTGTTCGGGCAGCTCTCCCTCGGTGCCTGAGAGCAGGGCCACCCCGAGTCCGTAGCGCTTGGCATCCTTGATGATGCGGAGGATCTCTCGGGACCTGTCCTGGGTTGTCGGGTAGCGCAGGACGATGACACTGGACTGGAAAAAGGCGCCGCCCAGTGCTTCGATACCGGCAGCCAGGTTCTCGCTGAAGGAGGCCGCCTCCACCACCGTCCAGGTGGCAAAAATGTCGTCCTTTTGAAATTGCTCCATCAAGCCGGGCAGATTGGCCGTCATCTCTTCATAGTTGCGGCGTCCGGTCAGACCCAGCAGCCGCACGAACCCCTTGGGGGCGGCCAGGTCGCGCAACAGGGGGTAGAGCTTTTTGACCTGGCTCGAGTCCTCCACCGGCACCAGCAGGTTGGCTTTCCAGGTCTTGGCTTGTGGCCCGGACATGACCACAACCTTTTTGGCCGCCCACTCGGCAACAGCCGAGAACAGACCGCTGCGCACATCAGCGAAGGGCGCGGCCAGACGTTTTTTGATCAGA
>CAZUBS010000027.1:6691-11116 GCA_964618595.1 uncultured Desulfohalobiaceae bacterium | reverse complement strand
AAGAGACCGACCTTTGTCACTCCTCGTAAAAGACACGGATTCGGCTGGGCATGAACACCCACGGCCTCCTGCATGTGCGTTGAACACGTGCTTTTGGACCAGGCGCTGATTATTTCGCTCAATTGACAATAAAACACCTTGACAGATAAATTTACCCGCTTACAATTATGCTCAAAAGAGCAAAAAGGAGAGCATGGTGCCCCGTCCCAGGAAATGCAGGCGCGTTCAGGGCCATCCCACAGCGGCCTTTTTCAAGCCCCAGGGGATCCCCCTCAGGGAGCTGACGGAGATCTACCTGCCCCTGGAAGGGCTGGAAGCCATACGGCTGTGCGATTTGGAAGGCCTGACCCAGGAGGAAGCCTCCAAACGCATGGACGTTTCCCGCCACACCCTGGGCCGCATCCTGGCCGAGGCGCGGCGGGTCCTTGCCGAGACCGTGGTGCAGGGAATGGCCCTGCGCATCGAGGGTGGTGATTACGTGATCTCCGGCAAACACCAGATCCGGGATTCGTTCCCGCACGCTGAGACCATCAAGCAGGAGTTGGACATGACCAAGATTGCCGTGACCAGTGAAGGACCGACCCTGGACGACCGGGTGGACCCCCGGTTCGGCAGGGCCGCCGGCTTTGTCGTCGTTGACCTTGAAACCATGGAGTCCGAGTACATCGACAACGGCTCCTCCCAAACCATGGCCCAGGGCGCAGGCATACAGGCCGCCGAGAACGTTGTCCGGGCCGGCGCCGGCGCACTGCTGACCGGCTATGTCGGCCCCAAGGCCTTTGCGGCACTGTCCGCTGCCGGGATCAAGGTGGGCCAGGACCTCGAAGGGCTGACCGTGCGTGAGGCCATTGAACGCTACAAGAAGGGAGATGTCTCCGTGGCTGAAGGACCCAACCGGCAGGGGCACTGGTGATGCATATCGCCATTGCCAGCGGCAAGGGGGGCACCGGCAAGACGACCGTGGCCGCCTCCCTGGTCTCCACCTGGGATGGTCCTGTGACCGCGGTGGACCTGGATGTCGAGGAGCCAAACCTGCACCTGTTCCTCAACCCCGACATCCAGGGCACTGAAAAAGCCTTCCTGGAGATCCCCGTGGTGGACGAGGAGCTCTGCACCTATTGCGGGGCCTGCTCCGAGCTCTGTCAGTTCAAGGCCATCTCGGTCATGGGGGACCTGATCATGACCTTTCCCGAGATGTGCCACGGCTGCGGCGGGTGCATGGCCATCTGTCCCGAAAAGGCAGTCACTGCCGGACAGCGCGAGCTCGGAGAGGTCAGCTGGGGAACCGCGGGAAAGGCCGGGTTCCTCATGGGACAGCTCAGGATCGGTGAGGCCATGAGCCCACCCCTGATGCGCATCGTCAAGCACAAGCTGCACGAGCAGCTCAGAAAAGCCGGTACAGACGTCATCGTGGACGCACCTCCCGGCGTGAGCTGTCCGGCCATTGCCGCGGTCATGGGCAGCGACGCCATCGTCCTGGTGACCGAGCCCACCCCGTTCGGCCTCTATGATTTCAAGCTGGCCTGGGAGGCGTTTTCCCCCCTGGGTCTGCCCATGGGGGCGGTGATCAACCGGTCCGGCATCGGCAACGATGCAGTGCATGCCTTCTGCAGGGAGGCAGGCATCCCGATCCTGGCCGAGATACCCTACAGGCGGGGCATTGCCGAGGCCTACTCACGCGGAGAGGTCATTGCAGGACACAGCCGGGACATAGCCGCCATCTTCACGGATCTCAGGCAGTCCATCAAGGAGCTGGCCGCTGGAAGCCATGCCGGGACAAAGGAGGCAGCCCATGCGTGAGATCGTGGTCATCAGCGGCAAGGGAGGCACGGGCAAGACCTCCTTGACCGGGGCCTTTGCCCATCTTGCAAAAAACAAGGTCGTCTGCGACCTGGATGTGGACGCCCCTGACCTGCACCTGCTGCTCCAGCCCGACGTGCAACAGGACCACACCTTCCAGTCCGGGCATGAGGCTGTCATAGATTCTGAACAATGTGATGGATGCGGGCTGTGCGCTGAGCTGTGCCGGTTCGAGGCCATCCAAGAAACCAATGGCGTTTTCTCGGTCGACCCCCTGCGCTGCGAAGGGTGCAAGGTCTGCGTGGCCATGTGTCCTGCCAAAGCCATTGATTTCCCTCCCAGGACCTGCGGCCGCTGGTATGTCTCAGCCACCAGGTTCGGTCCCATGGTCCACGCCCAGCTCTATCCCGGCGAGGAGAACTCGGGGCTTCTGGTCACCCTGCTCAAGAAAAAGGCCAGGGCACTGGCCGAAGAGCAGGGGGTGGATCTCATCCTGTGCGACGGGGCCCCCGGCATCGGCTGCCCTGTCATCAGCTCCCTGGCCGGAACCGACCTGGCAGTGGTTGTTACTGAGCCCACACCCTCCGGACGCCACGACCTGGAGCGCGTCATCTCGCTTTGTGAGCATTTTCGGGTCACGACCGGTGTCATCGTGAACAAGGACGACCTCAACCCGGATCAGTCCGCCCAAATCCAAACATTTTGTCGGAACAAAAACATTCCGATCCTGGCCCGGCTTCCCCACGACCCGGCCGTGACCCTGGCCATGGTAGATGGCAAGGTGGTCACGGAAACCCAGAACAACACCATCTCGGAAACACTTGCCAGGGCCTGGGACGGTATCCTAACCATGGATGCCTCCCCGGCCGCCGTTGCCGGCGAAACCACATCCCAACCCAAACAATCCTGAGGAGAAGCATTATGGATACACTTGTCGTCGCCATCCCATCGGCACACCCGGGAGGTCTGGAAACCTCACTGGGTGCCCATTTCGGCCATTGCGACTGCTACACCGTGGTGGACATTGCCGGCGGGGAGGTCACGAACGTGCGCACCCTGCCCAATGTGCCCCACCAGCAGGGAGGCTGCATGGCCCCTGTCAACCACCTGGCCCAGAACGGAGTCCAGGCCCTGATCGCCGGCGGCATGGGCATGCGCCCGCTCATGGGCTTCAACCAGGTGGGCATCACTGTCTATTACGGAGGAGAGGCCCGGACCGTGGGGCAGGCTGTCGATGCCCTGGTCCAGGGAAAGCTGCAACAGTTCACCCCCGCCCAGACATGTGGTGGAGGTGGTGGCGCCCTGTAAGGGCCGCTCAGGCTGATCACTGAGGGATGGGTGCGGTGCACCGCCATCCCTGCAACGAATCCAGGGAGGAAATCGCTCCATGCCCATCTACGAGATCATCTGCCGAGACTGCGGGTATCATGGTGAAATCATGACCAGGGCCGTTGACTCCCCCCTGGTCTGTCCAACTTGCAGCGGAACCGGGACCGAGAAGCAGCTCTCTTTGCCGAGCACCCTGACCGGGCGCACGGCCAGCACCCACCCCGGTCCCAACGACCGGGCCTGCTGCGGCAACACCCCCTCACAGGCGGGCTGCGCCGGTCCCGGTTCCTGCTGCGGCAACCGCACCTGATCATCCAGGACCTGGAGAAGACATGCTCAACGTGCTGCTGGTTTCCGTTCGGACCGAGGACCTGTCCCTGTTCGTGAAGACCTTGAACGACGATCCCGGGGTGCGGCTGGAAGTGCTGCCCACAGGAGAAGCCGCCCTGGACAGGATCCGCCGCAACCCACCCGACCTGGCCGTGATCGACCAGGAGCTGCCAGACATGTTTGCACTGGATCTGACCGCACGGATCGTGGCCTCTAACCCCATGGTCAACACCGCCGTGGTCAGCCCTCTGTCCGAAGCCGCCTTTCACGAGGCCAGCGAGGGGCTGGGGGTGCTGGCAAAGCTGCAACCCATGCCCACTGCGCAGGACGGCAGCGAGCTGCTCGTGCGCCTCAGGCAGGTGACAGCCCCCTTCCCAGCTCCGGGTGCTCAAGGTGAGTAGCGTCGCTCTTTTTGGGCTCCACAAAACTTCTCAGGGAATAGAGCAACCCCTTTGATTTTCTGAAACGTTTTATACCGGCACAACGCAAGAGCAGGAGAAAGCATGCGCATCGCCATCAGCTCGACAGGCGGCACACCGGAAAGCCTGGTCGACTTCGGCTTCGGAAGGAGTGCGGGATTCATGGTCTACGACGACTCCACCAGGCAGTACGAGTACATCGACAACAGCGCCAGCGCACAAAAGAATGCGGGGGTGGGAATCCAAACCGTGCGCACCCTTGCCCAGGCAGGCGTCCAGACGCTTCTGACCGGCCACCTCGGCCCCAAGGCAGCCCAGGCTTTGGAAAAAGAAGGGATCCAAACCTATTCCCTTCTGGAGAAAACCACTGTGAGCCAGGCCGTGCAAGCCTTTCTGAACAAGCGCCTCCCCCGGCTGACACACGCCTCGACACCGGATGACAGCAGCCAGCCGCCCTGTCCCGGGAGGGCGCCGGGACGGGGTGCAGGCCAGGGCCGGGGCATGGGCGGCAAAGGACGCGGCATGGGCGGGGGAGGCCGCAGCTCCG
>CAZUBS010000027.1:0-6591 GCA_964618595.1 uncultured Desulfohalobiaceae bacterium | reverse complement strand
GGCCGGGGCATGGGCGGCAAAGGACGCGGCATGGGCGGGGGAGGCCGCAGCTCCGGCAGCGGACAGAGGTGAGCGCAGTGCGCCCCGGACCGAGAAGTGTCAGTGAATGGAACACGTGAAGTTCGTGCCCCCGCACACCTGAAACCCCCAAAGGCCCCAGTCATGTCGGACACGCCCGAACTCGACCGCATGCTGCAGGACGTGCAGCAGGAAACGGACCAGGCCGCTCTTGAAAAGTACGGCCCCCTGGTTGTGGAACGCTGGCGCACCATGCCTTACTTTGGGGCTCTCGCCGCAAGTAACGCATCCGCAAGGATCACCGGCACATGCGGCGACACCATGGAAATATTTCTGAACATCAGCGACGAACGGGTTGCGGACGCCGGCTTCCTGACCACCGGGTGCGCTTCGAGCCTGGTCAGCTGTTCGGCGTGCTGCGAGCTGGCCATGGGAGCTTCCCTTGAAGACGCAGCCTCGATTTCGCCTGAGGACGTGCTGGAGCTGCTGGGCGGGTTGCCCGGTGAAGACCTGCACTGCGCCGGCCTTGCCGTCCAGACCCTGCAGGCCGCCATTGGAAACTTCCTGTCCGGGAAACCTTGACCCCCGAACGTCACCGTGGCCTGATGGGTGATACTTTTTTGCAATACGCTGTCAGCCCTTTTCATTCTCCGGAAAATTGGTAAGGGTGAAAGCATAAAACTTACAGGAGGATTGCTATGAGTGAAATCGGAGTCACCTTGGACGTGGATTGCTGCATCGGCTGCATGGCCTGCAATGAGATCGCCCCGGACATCTTCGGGTTCAACGACGACGAGGAAAAGGCCTATCTGGTCACGGAAAAGGGGGATGCCGACCTCATCCAGGAGGCCGCTGACACCTGCCCCGAGGAGTGCATCACTCCCCAGGAGTAACCATTACCATTCTGAGCAGTAACAAAAGCCCCGTCCCGGGTATTGGGACGGGGCCTTTTTGTTTCACGTTGCCCATCCCCCGTCCTTTTGCAGCGGCCTGAATGTCCGCGAATAAAAAACCGCTGCGGTCAGTGGAGCGAGCGCAGGTAGCCCAGCTCCCTGGCAATCTCCGATGCAAAGCGGCGCAGTTCCTCAAAGGCGGACTTGTCGATCTCCCGGACAGAATGTCCCGGGTCGACGCTCACGGCAAATGAGAAGCGGGCCAGCGCCGCCGGATGGTTCGGATCGTCTTCCACGTCGATGTCCACCCAGGCCCAGGCCCGATCATCGGAAAACTCGTAGTTCTTGACCTTGAAGTTCATCGGTCCTGCTCCATGCGGTTGATAGAGGGGTCTCCGGGAGAGTCGAAACGGGACTTACGTTTCACTCGTGTCGAGGTCAACCCGGCCACCAGGGGCCGCCTCAGCCCTGCCCCTCTTCGGCCAGCCTCTTGATCCGCAGTGCAGCCACCTTGCAGACCAGGACATAGGGGAAGGCCCAGACGGGAATCTCAAACTCCACCCTGCACCCGTTGCTCTCACGGCTTGGGGTCACCCGGTGGCCTGTTGCCGGCACCCCCGCCACCTTCCAGCTCCAGAAGCGACCCTCGTGCACTGTGGTGATCTCAAAGGGAAGCCATGCCCCCATGAGCGTCCTGACCCGGCCCCTGGAGCCGCTGTGTATGAACCGGGTTGGGCAGTCGACATCCGTGATCGAGGGTCCCCATCCGGGCCACATGCGCGTGTCCGTGAGCATCGTCCAGACCACCTTGGCTGAGGCATCCACATCGCAGCCCGCCCGGCAGGTCCAAAACTTCATGGTTCACCGCCTGGAACCCCCTGCCCCCCAAGGTCCTGATCCAGGGCTATGGAGCGTACCCGGAGCAATGCGCGGGGAACCAGCTCCGGCACCACGCAGGCATACCCCGGGCTGTGCAGCCGCCACAACAGCACGGGCGGGCTGTCCCGGCCGTTTTCGTCCACATGGGCCAGGTAGATGCGGGTGTAGGGCCCCCTGGCCTTGGAGCTGAAGGCCAGCCAGCGCCCGTTGGGGGACCAGCTGTGCCAGGAGTTCATGGGGGTCAGGTTGCACTCCATGCGCCGCGCCCGCCCACCTTCAGAGGGCACGATCCACAGCTCGCTTTCCGGCTGAATGGCCAGCCCGTTGGGGCTGCGGGTGAAGGCGAGCCATCTCCCGTCCGGGGAGTGCCTTGGAAAGTAATTGCTGCTGCCGTTGTCGCTGGCCCCTGGCAGGGGCTTGGGAACCCCGCCGCGACCATTGTTGAAGGGGATCCGGTAGAGGTCGAAATGCAGCTGAAACTGTTGATTCAGGTCCCTGATTCTGTCGGCAGGAAGGGTTGGCAGCACCTTGCGGTCTCCCAGGACCTCGAACAGGGCCTGGGAGGGCCTGGCCCGGGCAAAGACCAGGCTGCGCCCGTCTGGATGCCAGTCCGGGCAGGTCTGCACCGCGTCCTCGGCATCGGCCCCGGGCAGTGGGGTGAAGGAGCGCTTGTCCCTGTCGTAGATGGCCAGGGCGCCCTTGATGGGAAAGAAGAACTGGGAGTACCAGACATCGTCCAGATAGGCGAAGAAGGAGCGCTCCCACACCGTGCTGGCCACGTACCGTTTCGTGGGCGATATCCTGGAGAACAGCCCCATGCTTTTCCTGCCCGAGGGGCCCTGGAGATCGTTCCAGCTGATCAGGGAACGGCTTGAAACCTCAATGTCCGGGCTGATTTCCGTCAGGGCATAGCCCCCCTTGTCCCCGGCGATGTCCATGTCCATGCCCAGCAGACCACCGTCCCCGGACACGCAGTGGCAGTTGCTGCAGTGCGGCAGATTCCGGCTCACGGTCCTGGGCGCGCCCTCCGAAGCGGGGTCGGCTATCCTCCAGCGAAAGGTCTCCGGGTGTTTTTCCCCGTATGAGAACGGCAGCGGCATCTCCAGATAGAAGAGTGCCGCATCCAGCGGGTCAGCTGAGAACCGCAGCGTAAGACCTGCGGATGAAACCGGCTGCTGCATTTTGTCCAGGCCGTGGATGGTCACGGTCAACGCTTCTTCCCCGGCCGATCGTTTCACAGCCGACCACAGACCGGCATCGGGGACCCAGCGTGAACGGTCCGTGATCACCCTGGTGCATTGCCTGTCCCCGGCAGCGATGGACACCACCCACAGGGAGGCTTCGGGGCCATCCCGCCACTCGAACAACGGCGGGGCCAGGTCCGGGGGCAGCACCGCGCCGTCAGCCGGGCTGAGGAGCGAAAGCGGGCCCAGCGGTGCTTCGTGCTCGTCCAGCCCCTGCAGGACCGAAGCGGCGTCCCCCCTCCACTCCCGGCACTCCACGAGGACAGGGGAGCCTGAACCAGCTGCATTCCGAAGGGGTCGTTGCGTACACTGAACCAGGAACGCTGCACAGGACAAGAGGATGATCACTGCGATGCGCATCGAGCACCTGCCCGGAGGAAGATGAAACGGATTGTCCAAAGGCTTGCGGGTTTTCTGGCACTTCCGTCCCGGGAAGTCAAAAAGCAGGCCCGCCATATGTGGCAGACCCCGCTGTGCCTGAAAATAATTTTCACGGTTGCCTCGTTCGTGACCATCTTCTAGAACAGTCCAGCTTCCACCAAAACGCCCCACTGGAGTGAGCGAGATGACCCTTCGCACCTGCATCACCCCCGGCAGAGCCTTTGAGTACGCCGCCCACCGCCCTTCCTATGCTGTTGACAACCTCCGGCTCCAGGACCACCTGCTCGACCTGGGCGCCTTGCCGGACGGGACGCCCGTGGACAACCGGGACAACTTCCCCCCCGGAGATATCCGCGTCGACAGGGCCCGGACCATTCTGGAAATCCCCAATGCCTTTGCCTTCCGCGGCACCACCTACATCGACACCTCCTGGGCCGCCTCCAGGGCAAAAAACCCTTCTTCCATCCACATCCCCTCCCCGCCCGGGGTTTCTCTTTCGGGCAGCCTGGACACATGGGCTTCCCGCGAAGGTGTCTCCCAAAGTGCAGTCGAGCGGCTCTTTGCCCAGCTGCCCAGAGAGGTCCTGCTGGCCATGGCCACCACCTCCACCGACCCCGGGGACCTGAAGCGGCTGGCAGCCCTGGCCTGCGACCTGCGTCTGCATCCAAAAACCCGCGCACCCTCCGGGCTGTGGTACCGCCGGGAATCATCCGGGAACCCCCGCCCCTGCATCCATGACCACGAGCTCTACGAGGCCGTGGCCAACAACCCCCACCTGCCCGACCCCTTCAAGGAAGTCATGGTCCTGCGCCCGGGGGTGCAGGGTCCCAACGCGATCGTGGGGGAGTGGTGTGATGACGGCGGCCGCACGCACATCTTCGAGTACCTGCGGGACAACAGCTACATCCCCTGGGGCCACTATGCCGCCAACTTCGCCCACGATGCCGTGCGCTACAGGGCCGCCGACCTGAGCCTGGCCGACATGCAGGGGATGCGCCATCTCTACTTCCAGCGGGTGGTGCTCAGGCTGGCCCGTCAGCTTTCGCTGGACCTCCCCCCGGGCGGTGTGGACCATGCAGCCCTCGAGAAGCTGCGCAGGAAGGTCCTGGACAGGATGCGCAGCAACCCGGTCCGGCCCGACGGACCCGACAGCCCCCACAGCCCGTGGATGACCGCCACCCTCTGGGGCTGGAACTTCGGCTTTGACTTCGCGCCCAGCGGGTACCGTCTGCACGCCTCACACCAGCAGGTCCATCAGCAGAACGCCCTGGTCCCGGACTCGCTTCCCGCCCTTCAAAACCGCAGGGAAACCGGGAGGCGAATCCCTGCCTACGGGTGCGGCGACCTGGTGGCCGAACAGGTGCGCGCCTACCGCCGGCAGCACGGGCAGGGCCTTTTCGATGACTATGTCAGCTGCCTGCGCTCCAACACCCGGTTGGACGAGCATCCCGGCGAGTCCGACCTGGTGGTCTTCGAGGACGCCCATGTCCTGCTCTTCGTCCCCAAGGCCCAGACCTCGCAGTGGGAGCTGCAGCTCATGCCCAAGGCAGGCGTGGGCAACCTGCTGGAGGCCGGCACCGAGTGCAGAAAATCCCTGGACCTCGGCCTGCTCCTGGCCGTGCGCTGCCTGGAAGGCCTCGGTGCCGGGCTGATCACCTGCATCGAGTACCCCAAGCGCTTCACCGAGCCTGACACGGACCAGCGCCTGCTCTACGCCTTTCTTCCCAGGCTGCCCTGGTCCCCCGGGGCCTTCAGCGAGGCCCAGCTGCGCTTCATCTGCGGCCACTACCCAGAGGACTTTGCCCGGGCCTGCCGAATGGTCCTGCCGGCCCCTGAGGCACTTGGTCCTGCAGCCTCCTGATCCCTGCCCTGAATGGCATTTTTCTCCACTGCTTGACACGAAACCGCCGTGTCGGGTTACCTTGGGTGCTTGGACAGCGACCCGGAAGCCAACCCCGTACAGGAGCACCCCATGCACCAGATGACCGAGCAGCACCTCATCAATGCCTTTGGAGGCGAAAGCCAGGCCAACATGCGATACCGCCACTTCTCCCTGCAGGCGGACAAGGAGGGCTACCCGAACGTGGCCCGCCTCTTCCGGGCCATTGCCCACGCCGAGTTCGTCCATGCCGGAGACCACTACCGCGAGCTGAAACATCTCCAGGAGGGCCGGGTGGCCAACTCCATGGCCGCCTTTGGGCCCGGCGACACCTCCAAGAACCTCGGACTGGCCATTGACGGCGAGACATTCGAGATCGAGGAGATGTACCCCACCTACATCGAGGTGGCCAAATTTCAGGAGGAAAAGGGGGCCCAGCGCAGCTTTGAGTGGTCCTATGCCACGGAGAAGGAGCACCGCAAGTTCTTCCAGCGGGCCAAGCAGGCCGTGGACAAGGGGGAGGATGTTGCCATCGGGCCCATCCAGATCTGCGAGGTGTGCGGCTTCACCCTGGAGGGCGACGCCCCTGAGCAGTGCCCTGTCTGCAAGGCCAAAAAGGAGCAGTTCAAAGGCTTTGCCTGAGCCCTGCACAACCCCCGTGCCCTTTTGACCAACCCTTTCCCGGTGCGGCTGGATTTACCGTCGCCTGCGGGATACTCCCTGCTGTAGCTCCGTGCTCGGAACCATGGGCCTGGTTGACAGGACGGCAGGTCTGGGGAAGCATGCGCTCCCCCTCACGAACAGCAGCCCATCAGGAGTGAGCACCGCATGCTCGGCCACATGAACGCCAGGGAGCGGACCATCCTCTGGCACACCTGCTTCGGACACTTTCTGAGCCACTTCAACATGCTGGCCTTTCCCGCCCTGGTCATTCCCCTGACCGGACTGCTCGGGCTGGACATGGCCGCCGTGCTCGGCCTGTCCTTCTGGATGTACCTGCTCTACGGCCTGATGGCCCTGCCCTGGGGGATGCTGGCCGACCGCATGGGGGTGCGCGCCCTGTTCGTGCTCTTTTATCTCGGGGCAGGGCTGTCCGGTCTGGCCGCCGCCGCCTGGAGCCACAACCCGTTCCTGCTGCAGCTCAGCCTGGCAGGGGTGGGGCTTTTCTCGGCCATTTACCACCCTGTGGGGCTGGGCATGATCTCCAAGGAGATCCGCAAGGTCGGGCTGGGAATGGGGTTCAACGGGATGTTCGGCAACCTGGGGCTGGCCTGTGCCCCGTTCGTGGCCGGGCTGG
>CAZUBS010000026.1:0-11236 GCA_964618595.1 uncultured Desulfohalobiaceae bacterium | reverse complement strand
GTCCTGCTGGGTGGAGCAGGGATCGAGGTAGGCCGCGGCCATGGCTGCGTTTCGGTACTTCCGTGGCGGGCCAGGGTGGACTGAGTGGACGAAGAAGAGAAGATCAGGATTTTGTCTTGGGGTGTCCACAACGTCCACTCTTGGGCCTTTGTCCACTTCGTCCACTTCGTCCACTTCGTCCACCCCCCCTGCCTTTTCCCCCCTCCCGTCCCGGCTTTCCCGGGCGGCCGCATCCCTGTTTGCGAAGGTGGTCGTGGCCATTGTATACATCCGTACAAATGAAGGGGGGCCCTTGCAAGGCCGCATGAAAGCACTTGTTCCGGGATGGTTTGTGCGGGTTGCTCTGCTGCCTCCTGATCCTGCTCCTCTGGGGGTGCACCCCGGCAGGAAATGGGCCGGGGTATGGCCAAAGCCCAGAAGCATCCGCTGTCTGGACTGCAGGGATCGTGTCCGAGCCGGCCCGGGGGCAGGGAGAGAAAAACGTTGCAAAATCTGCCCAGGGCCTGTCGGAATGATGCGCCGCACGGGACAGAGGGAGTGATCATGCAGGAATACAGTGCCCGGACAGCCCGTGAGCTGCAGCTCAAGCCGCGGCAGGTCGCAGCAGTCAAGCGGCTCCTGGACGAGGGGTCCACCGTGGTGTTCATTGCCCGCTACCGCAAGGAGGCCACCGAATCACTGGACGAGGTGGCGGTCCGTGCGGTGCGGGACCGGCTGGAAGCCCTGGCCGAGCTGGACAAGCGCAGAACTGCCATGCTGGCGTCGCTTGAGGAGCGGGAGCTGCTGACCGAGGAGCTGCGCTTGGCCCTTGAGAGCGCCCCGGACATGACCGAGCTGGAGGACCTTTACCTGCCGTACCGTCCCAAGCGGCGCACCCGGGCCATGATGGCCGTGGAAAAGGGGCTCGAGCCCCTGGCCGTGCTGCCCATGGAGCAGCGGGTGGCCGACCCGGGCAGGGCCGCACTGGATTTCGTCGACCCGGACAAGGGGGTGGCGGACGTGGAAGCCGCCCTGGCCGGGGCCAGGGACATCCTGGCCGAACGGGTCAGCGAGGAGCGTGCGGCCAGGGCCGCCGTGCGCCGCCTTTTTGCCGACAGGGCCATGATCAGGTCCCGCCTGGCACGCAAAGCCGACCCGGAAGGGGCCGCGGCCGCCAAGTTCCGGGACTACCACGACTGGGAAGAACCCGCGGCCAGGGCGCCCGGCCACCGCATCCTGGCCATGCTGCGCGGGGAACGCGAGGGGGTGCTCTCGGTGGAGGTGCGGCCGGAGGAGGATCGGGCAGTGGCCCTGCTGACCCGGCGCTTCGTCCAGGGCACGGGGCCAGGCGCCGATCAGGTCGCCGAGGCAGTTGCGGACGGGTACCGCAGGCTGCTCGGCCCCTCCATGGAAAACGAAACCCGGGCCGGGCTGAAGGCGCGGGCCGATGCCGAGGCCATTGCCGTGTTCACCGCCAATCTGCGCGAGCTGCTCCTGGCCCCGCCCCTGGGGCGCACGCGGGTCATGGCCCTGGATCCGGGGTTTCGCACCGGGGCCAAGCTGGTCTGCCTGGATGCGCAGGGCGGTTTGCTGCACCATGAAACAATCTTCCCCCTGGGGTCGAAAAAACAGCAGCTGGAGGCCGAGGCCCGGGTGCGGGAGCTGGCGGAGCGCTTTGCCATCCGGGCCGTGGCCGTGGGCAACGGCACGGGCGGGCGGGAGACCGAGGCCTTCGTGCGCGGGCTGGGCCTTGCCGACACGGCCGTGGTCCTGGTCAACGAGTCCGGGGCCTCCATCTACTCGGCCTCGGACATCGCCCGGGAAGAGTTTCCCGACCTGGACCTGACCGTGCGCGGGGCCGTGTCCATCGGCCGCCGCCTGCTGGACCCCCTGGCCGAGCTGGTCAAGATCGACCCCAAGTCCATCGGCGTGGGCCAGTACCAGCACGACGTGGACCAGGCCGCCCTGAAGCGGGCCCTGGACGACACCGTGGTCAGCTGCGTGAACAGCGTGGGGGTGGAGCTGAACACGGCCAGCGCCCAGCTGCTGTCCTACGTGTCGGGGCTGGGCCCTGCCCTGGCGCACAACATCGTCCGCCACCGGGATGAACACGGTCCTTTCGCCTCCCGCAGGGAGCTTCTCAAGGTCACGCGGCTGGGTCCCAAGGCCTACGAGCAGGCGGCGGGCTTTCTGCGCATCCGGGACGGCAAAGAGCCCCTGGACGCCACGGGCGTGCATCCGGAACGCTACGGCCTGGTACGGGACATGGCCCGGGACCAGGGAGTGGACGTGGCCGACCTGATGGCAGATCAGGCCGTGCGGGAGGGAATAGATCCTGCCCGCTACGTTTCCGAGGCGGTCGGCCTGCCCACCCTCGAGGACATCATGGCCGAGCTGGCCCGGCCTGGAAGGGATCCGCGGCCCGAGTTCAGGCCCTTTTCCTTTGCGCCCGGGGTCACCAGCCTCAGGGACCTCGCCCCGGGCATGGACCTGCCCGGGATCGTGACCAACGTGACCCGGTTCGGCGCCTTTGTGGACGTGGGGGTGCACCAGGACGGCCTGGTGCACGTCAGCCAGCTGGCGGACCGCTTCGTGCGAGACCCGGCCGAGGTGGCCCGGGTGGGGCAGGAGGTCCTGGTCCGGGTGCTGGAGGTGGATCTGAAACGGAGCCGCATTTCCCTGTCAATGAAGCAGGTGGGGAAGTAGGGCCTGTGTTCCTATACCCCCTGCCTACATATGATCGTCTTCCTTTGGCACCGCCACCTCATAGAAGGACGCCACGTCCTCATAGAGTTCACGTCTCGCCGCCTTCTTGAGATAGATCATGTGCCCGGCCCGGTAGCGCCGCACGGCCAGGTTGGCCTTGAGCTCCCCGTCAAGGCCCATCTGGCTCAGGGTGTGCTCGGTCGCGTAGTACGGCGTGGCCAGGTCGAAGAGGCCGCCGGCCACCAGCACCTTGAGGTGGGGGTTTTTGGTCATGGCCGCGGCCAGGTCGTCGGCCGCGTTGACATAGCCCTGGCCCTTCCTGCCGCCGTGCACGGCCGAACTCCAGTCCCAGCTCTTGGAGACCTTGTCGTTCAAGAACTCAAAAGGTGTGTTCTGCCGGTAGCCGAGCTCCAGGCGGATGTAGTGGTTGATGGTGCTGGAGAAGGGGCCGAACAGCGGGTCCAGGGAGGGGTCGAAGTAGGCGTACGGCCTGCCGGGGTCTGGGTCGGTGCCGGTGATGGAGGCGTCCATGCGACCGACGATGCGCTCCCGGTCGGACAGGAGCTGCTTGGCGAAGTCCCGGAAGGGGATGCGCAGGTCGTTTCTGGCCACCAGCTGCGGGGAAAGGCCGGTTGCGGAACTGACCTCGTCCACCAGGGCCTGCCGGTCGTGGGGCGGCAATCGGTCGCCCTGATGCAGGGCCGTGAGGTAGTCGGCCAGCGCGAACCGCTCCACCGGCTCCAGAATCTCCTCCCAGCGCGGAGGGCTGCCGTGCTCGTGGAAGATTTTGGCCGCGGCGAGGCTTGGCAGATACAGGGCGTAGGGCAGGTTGAGAGAGCCGTCCAGGGCCAGGGTGGCGTAGTCCAGGGCCGGGGAAATCAGGACCAGGCCGTTCAGGCGGATGCCGAAGGTCCGGTCCAGGTAGTCGGCCAGGGCCGCGGCCCGGGTGGTGCCGTAGCTCTCACCCACCAGGAGCTTGGGGGACAGCCAGCGGCCCTCCAGGGTCAGGTAGAGCCGGATGAACTTGGCCACCGAAGCCACGTCCTGCTCCACCCCCCAGAAGGACCTGTCCTCCTTTTCGGACAGGCTGCGGCTGTACCCCGTACCCACGGGGTCCACGAACACCAGGTCGGTGAAGGCCAGCCAGGTCAGGGGGTTGGGGACCAGACCGGCCGGGGGCGGCAAGGGTGTGCCGTCCTCATTGAGCTCTATGATCTGCGGCCCCAGCCCGCCCAAGTGCAGCCAGACCGACGAGGCGCCGGGGCCGCCGTTGAAGGCAAAGGACACGGGCCGCCGGGCCCGGTCGGCCCCTTCCTGGTGGTAGGCGATGAAGAAGAACCGCCCCGTGAGCTCCTTGTCCTTGTCCTCCACCGTGAGCACCAGCTCCCCTGCCTTGGCCGTGTAGGCCAGCTCCCGCCCGTCACTGTCCAGGGTGTGGCGGGTCGTGGAGACGCGCCCGAACCCGGCCTTGATGTCCGAACCCGAAGATGTGGCGTTCTCCTCTTTGGTTTCCGGGGATTGTCCGGCAGCGGGTGTGGACAGGCCGGGGCAGATCAGCATCAGGCTCAAGACCACCAGGGTTTTGGTCACGGTGCGCATTTTCCTTCCTCCTGAAGTTTCGCTCACAGGAAACGCTAGCACGGATTTCCGGCCGGACAAAGGAAGGGGGTGGACAAAAGGCAGGGGGGTGGACGGAGTGGACTGAGTGGACAAAACCTAAGAAGTGGACGAAGTGGACCCCCCCAAGAGCAAAACCTGATTTTCTCTTTGTCGTCCACTTCGTCCACTTCCCCTGCCTCTGTCCACTTCGTCCACTCCGTCCACACCCTTCTTCTCTCTTGCCCGGGAGCTGGATTGTGCTCCCCTGAAGGCTTGCATTCGGGTTTTCTGCCTCACGATGCAAATTCCCGGGCCTGTTAGACCAATCCTTTTGAACGGGGGAAATTGTGTGGAACCCATCGGACCTCTCATGCACGAGCACAGGGTGATCGAATGGGATGGTCGCCATCCTCCATGCCGAGGGCGGGCGTCTGGAGCAGAAAGAGCGCAACAGCCGGAAAAGAGATCTGATGATCACATTCTTGAAGGCAATTTGATTTTCTTTGATTTACATGCTAGAAATTTGAGATAATTGCGTATTTCAATCTCACAGCAATGAGTCACTGAACGCAAATCACTCATAACAAGAAGGTGAGGAATGAGGCATTACAAGAGCGTGGTTTTCTTTCTTGCAGCGGTATTGGGGTTTGGTTTTTTCTCCACGGTACAGGCCGATAAACTGATGGAGCGTGTCGAGGAAGGCAAGCCAATCAGGATTGGCTACGCCAACGAAGTCCCCTGGGCCTACCCTGGGGAGAACAATGAGCCGCTCGGGTTCGTCAACGTGATCACTTTGGATATCCTGGAGCGCATGGGATACACCGAAATAGAACAGGTTGTGACTGACTGGGGCGGCTTGATCCCCGGACTCAAGGCCAACCGCTACGACATCATCACCGGTGGCATGTACATCCTGAAGAATCGTTGCGAAAATATCGCTTTTTCCGAACCCATCGGCGTGTTTGGTGATGCTTTCATCGTCCCCAAGGGCAATCCCATGGGGATCGAGACATACAAGGACGTGATCGCCAAGGGTGCCGTCATGGTTACGGCCTCGGGCTACAACACGGTGGATCACGCCAGGAAGCAGGGGGTCCCGGAGAGGCAGATCATGCAGGTTCCCGGCCCGACCGAGATCCTGGCTGCGGTCATGGCCGGCCGTGCGGACTGCGGCATCCTGACCTACTTCACCGCGCAGACCCTGAAGTCCAAGTCAGGGGGAGCAATCGATGTCACCGATCCCAGGGCCCTCCCGGAGTGGACCTTCAATTGGGTGGGAATTGGTTTCAGGCATTCTGACACTGAGTTTCTGAAGAAGTTCAACCAAGAGCTCGAGGACTATCTCGGCTCCGAGGCCATGCTCGAAGCGGTCGAACCCTACAGGTACACCGAGGCGCAGCTCCCCGGAGATGTCGAGACAGATTGGATTTGCAAGAACCGTTAAATACCTTCTGGTGAAGGCGGCAGGTTCACCCTGCCGCCGTTACCAGGTATTCACATCTCTCAACCATCCGAGACCCAGCAGTGGACTATTTCCAATTCCTCGGGGCCTACTGGCCCCAATTACTGGACGGGACCATCGTCACCTGCCTGCAGGTCCTTCTGTCCACGGCGCTGGCGATTCTGCTCGCCCATATCGCCGGACTGATGCGGCTGTCCCAGTTCCGCCTGGTTCGTTACTCGGCCACCGTGTACATCGAGGTCTTCCGCGGCTCGTCGCTGCTTGTGCAGCTGTACTGGATCTTCTTTGTCCTGCCCCTGTTCGGGCTCACCTTTGACAAGTTCCTGGCCGGTTTCATCGCCGTGGGCATGAATCTTGGCGCCTACGGGGCGGAGCTCGTCAGGGGGGCCATTCTGTCGGTACCCAAGGGGCAGAAGGAGGCGGCCATAGCTCTGAACATCTCCCCGGCAAAGCGCATGCTGCGGATCATTTACCCGCAGGCGGTCCTGATCATGCTCCCCGCCTGGGGCAACCTGCTCATCGAGCTGCTCAAGGCCACGGCGTTGGTGGCGCTAATCTCCGTTGGGGACCTGATGTTTGTCTCCAAGCAGATCAATATGTCCACATTTCTCTCGGCACAGGCTTTTGGCACGGCGCTGGTCATCTACTACCTACTGGCACGGTTCATCATGACCCCGACCATGCGCTGGCTGGAAGGTTTCATGGCTCGAAAGATGGGGAGGGCCTAAACCATGTTTGACTGGCGCTGGGACTTCGTCTGGGATATCCTGCCCCTTCTTTTGCGGGCCACGGTTAACACCCTGCTGGCCGCGGGCATGGGCTATGCCATCGCTGTGGTGCTGGGGCTGATCTTTGCCCTGGCCCAACGCACGCCCTCAAAGGGATTCAACAGAACGGTACGTGAAATCGTGGAGTTCATCCGCTCCACCCCTCTGGTGCTCCAGATCTTTTTCGTCTTCTTTGTCGGCCCCCAGTTCGGCGTCCGGCTTTCCCCCTGGACCTCAGGTATGATCGCCATTGGTCTGCATTACGCCGCCTACCTCTCGGAGGTCTACCGCGGGGGCATCGACAGTGTGCCCAAGGGCCAGTGGGAGGCAGCCAAGGCCTTGAGCCTCAGCCCCACGCGCACCTATGCCAAGATCATCATCCCCCAGGCCCTCCCTCCCTCCATTGCCGGCATGGGCAACTACCTGGTGGGCATCTTCAAAGATACGCCGATGCTCTCGGTCATCGGTGTGGCAGAGTTGTTGCGCACTGCCAGCGCCATCGGCTCGAACCACTACCGCTACCTCGAACCCTACACCATGGTTGGGATCATCTTCCTTTCCATTTCTCTGCCTGCTGCGGCCCTGGTCCGAGCGTTTGAGGCCTGGACTCGTTACAAACTCGGGATGCGCTGATGCAATCACCCCTTGAAGGCTACCCTCTTAGGCTCGACCCCGATGAAGCACCGATGGTGCGCTTTTCCAACGTGACAAAGAGGTACGGCGACCTGGTCGTCCTGGACCACCTGAACCTCGATGTTGCGGAAGGGGAGATGGTGGCCGTCATCGGACCCTCGGGGTCGGGCAAGACCACGGTTCTTCGGATGCTGATGACGCTGGAGCGGATCAATGACGGGGTGATCTATGTGCAGGGGGAGCCCCTGACGCACATGGAGAAGAAAGGCAAGCTGGTCACGGCCAGCAAGAAGTACTTGCGTCAAAAGCGGGTCGACATCGGGATGTGCTTCCAACATTTCAATCTCTTTCCGCACATGACGGCCATCGAGAACTGCATGGAGGCCCCGGTCCACGTGCTGGGCATGAGCAAGGCTGCGGCCCGTGAGCGGGCGGAAGGGCTTCTGGACATGGTCGGGATGATCGACAAGAGCGATGAGCATCCATCACGCCTGTCAGGCGGACAGAAGCAGCGTGTGGCCATTGCCCGCGCCCTGGCCATGCGACCGAAGGTCATGCTCTTTGACGAGGTGACCTCGGCGCTCGACCCCGAGGTGATCGGCGAGGTCACCAAGGTCATCCGTGAGCTTGTTTCCCGTCACAACCTGACCATGCTCATGGTCACCCACCAGATGGGCTTTGCCAAGGAGATCGCGGACCGGGTCTGCTTCTTTTACGAGGGCAAGATCGAGGAGCAGGGCCCACCGTCAGAAATCTTCGGCAACCCAAAGCAGGAAGCCACCCAACGCTTCCTCAACGCGGTCCTGGAAGCAGGCTGACCCCTGCGGCCAACTCCCGCTGCAGCCAGAGATCCGGCCAGGGCGGAGAAGCTGTGCACAGCTCTTCCCCTACTCTTCCTTCCAATCCTTGATGTCCAGATCGATGGAGGTCAGGCCGTTGTAGTGGTTGAGGCGGGGGGTGTAGGCGAAGCGGGCGGTCTTGCCCTGGATGGACGGCCCCAGGGTTTTGGCCTGGCGCCAGGCCTTGCCCCAGAGGGTGATGTTGGAGCCGGGCTCCTTGAGGGCCAGGGAGACGTGCTTGCCCTTGAACACCCGGCGGGTGGTCACGTGTACAAGGGGGGAGGCGAAGAGCGGCTTGGGGTTGCCAAGGCCGAAGGGTTGGAGCAGCTCCAGCTCCTTGAGCAGACAGTGGTCGATGTCGGCAAAGCCGAGCTCAGCGTCGAGGGTCAGGCAAGGGCGGGGCGGGGTTTCCCCGAGCCGGCTTGTGACCACCCGGTGGAACTCCAGGCGCAGGTCGTCGAGCGCGCCCTCTTCCAGGCGCAGCCCCGCGGCCTGGGGGTGGCCGCCGAACCCCGAAAGCAACGGTGCGCACTCGGTCAGGCCGGCAAAGAGGTCAAAGGCGGGGATGCTGCGCCCTGAGCCCTTGAGCCCGTCCTTGTCCCGGCACAGGATGAGCACCGGCCTGTTGAAGGCCTCCACCACCCGGGAGGCCACGATGCCGATGACGCCCTGGTGCCAGTCCGGGTCATAGAGCACCAGGCCGGCCCTGTGCTCCTGCTCCCTGGCCTGCTCCAGGGCCGCGACCAGGATGCCTTCCTCCTGCTTGCGGCGCGCGGCATTGAGGGCGTCCAGCTCTTTGGCCAGCCCCCGGGCCTGGGTGTGCTCCCGGGCCAGGAGCAGGTCCAGCGCCAGGCGGGGGTTGCCGTGCCGCCCGGCGGCATTGATCCGCGGCGCCAGGCTGAAGGCCACGCTGCCGGAGCCCATGGGGGCGCTTGCGGGCAGGCCGCTGGCCTCCTTGAGGGCGAAGATGCCCGGGCGCTTGGCCTCGGTCAGCAGCAGCAGCCCGTTCTTGACCAGGATGCGGTTGATGTGGGTCAGCCTGACCACGTCGGCCACGGTCCCCAGGGCCACCAGGTCGAGGTGGCGCCGGATGTCGGCCGCTTCCCCCGGGAGCCGCGAGTTCAGGGCGGCGGCCAGCAGAAAGGCCACGCCCACACCGGCCAGGTCGGGGGAGGGGCAGCCGCCGATCCTGGGGTTGACCACGGCCTGGGCCGGGGGCAGCTCCTCCGGGGGCAGGTGGTGGTCGGTGACCACCACGGTCATGCCCAGCTCCCTGGCCCGGGCGAGCTCCTGGTGGCTGGAGATGCCGCAGTCCACGGTGAGCAGCACCTGGGCCCCGGCCGCGGCAAGCCGCTCCACGCCTTTGCGGTTCAGGCCGTAGCCTTCCTCGAGACGGTCGGGGATGTGGCAGTCGACCTCGATGCCGCGGCTTGCGAAGAAGTCGATGAGCAGGGCGGAGGAGGTCAGGCCGTCCACGTCGTAGTCGCCCCAGATCACCAGGCGCCTGCCCCGGGCGAGCTCGGCGGCGAGACAGTCGGCAGCCTCCTCCAGGCCGTGCCACGCCGACAGGGGGGGGAGATGGCGCAGCCCCGGGCTGAGAAACATGTCCATGGCCTGCAGGCCATCGAGACCGCGCTGCTGCAGCAGCCGGACAAGCAGGGGGGAGACCCCGAGCTGGGCTGCCAGGGACGGCACAGCCGGGCCCTGGGGGGCGGCCGGCCTCACCTTCCAGTCAAAAGCGGTCACGGCGGCCTGGTTTCGGGGACGCGGTTCAAGGGGCCGGCTCACGCGAGGTTCTTGTCCCTGATGAACTCGAGGAACTTGCTTGCTTCCTCGAGCCCCGGGTTGAGCTCCAGTGATTTCGTGAGGTGGGACACGGCCTTTTCGTAGTTGCCGGTGCCAAAGTATGCCCTGGCCATGTTGTAGTGCAGGTTCTCGTCCTCCTGGCTCAGCTCCAGGGCGCGCTGGTAATAGGTCACGGCCTGATCGAACATCTCGTTCTTTCTGAGGTTGATGCCGAAGTCGTTGAAGAGGTGCTTGTGCTCGGATCCAAAGGCCGCGTCCAGCTTGACCAGGCGCTGAAAGATGTCACTTGCCTTGGCCGTGTCCCCCCGGTCCAGGTAGGTCAGCCCCAGACCGAAGTTGGCCCTGATGTTTTCCTCGTCCACCTTGAGGGCGTTGCCGTACTCGAACTCGGCGCTGAAGTACTCCCCCTTTGCACGGTGCCGGTCGGCCCGGGCCACGGTCTTCTTCAGCTCCTGCATCTTGGGGTAGACGGTGTAGGTGTAAAACTCGGGCTCAGGCGAGAAATGGGTCAGGAACTCCTCCTTGGAAAGGACCTTCTTGGGGCCGGAGGGGACGTAGTTGATGTTCAGGGGCTGGACCTCGATCCGGTCGTTGTCCAGCTCCTGAACCATCCAGTAGGTCTTCTGGATGGTCCTGCGCTGGGTGGTTCCCGTGCCCACCTTCATCATGCTCTGGGTGGAGAAGACACCGGTGATCCTGCCCCGATCGTCCTTGAGCTTTTCCAGCTGCTCTGCGTGATCCGTGCTGTTCTCGGCCATGGGGAAGTTCCTTGGGTTGTGGTTCAGCCCAAACTCGCTCAAGCCCTGCGCATCCGTTCCAGGATGGTGCTGAGGGCGGCTGACGGGTCCGCCGCCCTGGTGATGGGACGGCCCACCACCAGAAAATCAGAGCCCCAGGCCACGGCCTGCTCCGGGGTCACTGTGCGTTGCTGGTCGTCCCCTGCCGGGCCGGTGCGTATCCCGGGGGTGAGACAGAGAAACCCACTGCCGCAGGCCGACTTGACCGAGGCTGCCTCCCTCCCGGAGCAGACCACGCCGTCCAGCCCCCAGAGCCGCGCTTTTGCAGCCAGGCTCAGGACCATCTCCCCGGATGAAATCCCCGAAACGTCCCAGGGCAGGTCCCCACTCTCAAGGCTGGTCAGCAGGGTCACTCCCAGCAGCAGGGGGCTTGGCCCTGCGCCGCCGTGACCGGGAAGCCCTTCCAGAGCGGCTTCGGCCATGGCCCGCCCGCCCAGGACGTGGATGTTGACCATGTCGGCGCCAGCCCCGGTCACGGAGCGCACCGCCCCCCTGACCGTGTTGGGGATGTCCATGAACTTGAGGTCCACGAAGACCTTGAAGCCCAGCGCCTTGAGACCGGCCACCACACCGGGCCCGGCAGCCGTGAAAAGCTCCAGGCCCACCTTGACCCAGGAAATGCGGCTCTGCAACCGTCCGGCCATGTCC
>CAZUBS010000025.1:0-11299 GCA_964618595.1 uncultured Desulfohalobiaceae bacterium | reverse complement strand
GAGCTTTGAGCTTTGAGCTTTGAGCTTTGAGCTTTGAGCTTTGAGCTTTGAGCTCAAATCTTCGTCATCGCCTCCACCGGGTCGAGGCGGGCGGCTATGGAGGCGGGGTAGAGGGCGGCGGCGACGCAGACCGCCCACATGGCCACCACCGGCAGCAGGGTGCCCTTGACCGAGATGACCGCCCGCCAGACCGGGTCGAAGGCCACGCCTGCCAGGGAGTAGCCCTCAGCCACGAAACGGCTGGTGTCCAGGCCGACCCCCTGCAGGTACCAGGAGACGCTCAGGCCGAGCAACGCGCCCAGGGCCGTGGCCGCCAGGCTGAGCACCAGGGCTTCGGCGGCCACGTCACGCACGATGCGCCAGGGAGAGGCCCCCAGGGCCTTGACCAGGCCGAACTCGTGCATGCGCTCAAAGGTGGCCATGAGCATGGTGTTCATCACCCCCAGCCCAGCGGCCAGAAAGAAAATGGAGCCAAAGATCCAGATGGACACGTCGAACAGGTTGACCATGTCGGACAGGGCGGGCAACAGCTCGCGCCAGGTTGCGACCTCGTTGTGCGGGGCGACCTGCTCGACAAGTCGCTTGAGCCGGGCAAGCTCCAGGCTGCCCCCGGTGTTGACCGCGATCTCGTGCACCCGGCCCCCGGCCACGAACAGGGCGTTGAATTCGGCCCGGTGCAGGATGGCGGCGCTGCGGTCGATGCTCTCGCCGGCTGCTTTGAGAATGCCGGTCACGGTGTACAGCTCGTTGCCCAGCGAACCGTCCGCGGCCTGGACAACCACCACCACCTCGCCGCCCACGTCCACGTTCAGCGAGCGGGCCAGCTTGCGCCCCAGCACCACGCCCTTGGACGGCTCCTCATCCAGAAAGACGCCGCGCTTGACGTGGCCGGCCAGCTCGAAGACCCGTTTTTCAGCAGCCGGATCAACGCCCCAGAACATGGCCCCGGCCGACTTGGTGCCTGAAGCCGCAAGACCGTAACCGTAGCTGCGGGGCGCAGCAGGGACGCCCTGCTCATGGAGCTGGTTCAGGATGCGTCCGGGTTCATCGATGTCCTTGTACATGGAGCGGTCGGACAGATAGTCCGGTGCGTGGACCTGGACCTCGCCAGTGTCCAGATTGACCGCGTTCTGCACGGTGTGGAAAAGCAGCCCGTCCATCAGGGCGTAGCTGGCGATGAGCACGGCCATGTTCAGCCCCACGGCCGTCAGGGTGATGACTGTGCGCCGGGTGTTGCGCCAAAGATTCCGCCAGGCCGTGAGCAGCGTGTTCATCGCTGGCCGTTCACCGCGTCAGGGTGCGCAGGGAGAAGAAGGAGTCCTCGAGGTCCACATTGAAGTCGATCGCCTGGTAGGTGACCACGGTGCGCTCGTCCGGCTCGTCCTCAGGTTGCACGGTCAGGCGGCTGGGAAGCATCCGGCCGCCCAGCTCCTTGATGCCGCCAAAGGTCATGGTCCGGGCCGGAGCCATGTCCTCGTCAAAGTAGACGCTTTGCAACGGGAGGTAATCAACGCCGCGCACCGTGACCACGACCTTGCCCCAGACCACGGCGGCCCCGGGCTTGGGCACACAGGTGATGTCTACCACCTCGCGGCCGTCCCGCCGGCCTTCAAAGGTGATTTCAAAGGTGTAGTCTTCGGTGAAGCGGCTCTCCTTGACCAGGTCGTCGTTGGTGAAATGTGAGCCCATCCAGGAGGCGGACATCATGGAGGAGGGCAGCTTGATGACCCGGTTGACCTTGGGGAGGTAGTTCCAGATGTCGTTGCCCACCCGCAGGGTGGCGGTGCCCTTTTCCTTCCTGGGAGCCAGGATGCGGATCAGGGACCTGTCCTTGCCCTTGGCCCAGAACGTGAGCTCCAGCGTCCTGGTCCAGTGCTCGGTGACGATCTCCATGGTCATGCGGCCACGGCTGGACTCGCCGCGGTAGAGGTCGTCCACCCGGTTCAGGATGCTTTTGGCTGAGGGCAGGTCGTCAGCGGCAGGAGCGTGATGTGGGGAAACTGCCGTGGCGAGGATGAGAAGGAGGAACAGAAGACCGCGGTGCATGGATCACTCCAGCGTGGATCACGGGTTCGCAAGCGGGTGTTGTGTCCACGAATTTGATCGATAAATACAGGCACGAAAAAGCGTCTCAATCCTGGCAAACTTTATCGGTACGTCATTCCCGCGCAGGAATGACTTGAGGTGTTATGCGACATTTTTTCGAGCATACGTATCGACGAAAAAGATGGATGGGACACGCAACCCAAAACGTTCACCCCTTCAAGGCCAGGTAGAGGATGAAGGCGATGAGGGCGGCAAAGAGCAGGAAGCCGGTCAGGGGCTTGCGCACGAAGGTGGTGTTGGTCTCGATGCGCTGCCGGTCCTCCGGGGTCAGGTCGATGTTCTCGATGCGCTCCAGCCCCACCTCGCCGCGGCCGGCCAGGCTGCTGCACATGCTGCAGGTCCAGCGCCGGGCCTGCCAGGACACGTAAATCCAGACCGGGACCCACAAGCCCAGGGTGAGCAGACTGAGCAGGAAATGGAGCAGGTGGTTGGGGGGGCGGCGGAAGAGGAGGTTCTCGTCCCGGCAATGGGGGCAATGCGCTTTGACGTGTAGGATGCTCATGCTGGCTCCGTGACGGGGTTCATGAATCAGGACCATAGTATACTGCAGTCGCGGCTGTTGGTCGAGGGTCGGGGCCTTGCTCAGGGAAGGGGAAGGACACCGACACGGGCTGAGAACAATTCCTGTTGACAGAAGCTGATGAACCAGGCGGAATTGGGAGGCCTTTTCACTGCGACACCCAACCGGAACAGAGGACCATGCACAACGATCGAAGGGAATTTATCAAGGCCGGCGTGGCCGCTGCCCTGACAGCGGCCCTGCCCGGGTTCTGGCCCGCTGAGGCCGGTGCTGAAACCACTGGAGATCGGGGGACTCCCATCAGGATCATCGTCCCCAGGGACTATATCCCCCCGGTGGACGGCAGCTATGCATACCGGCTGGGTCGGTCGGTACTGGATTTCGTCCAGGACCACTACGGCCAAGGAAACCTTCCTCTCTGGGGGAGGCCGCTGGTTCAGGTGGATCTGGAGAAGAGGGTCGTCAACATCGTCTACTGGGTGCTCAAGGGGGTCAGGGAGCACCAAGGGGTCCACCCCGTGGATCCGGCCTGGGTCATGGCCCAGATCATGGCCGAGTCTTTTTTCAACGAGTTCGCGGTCTCCCCGGCCCTGGCCGTGGGCGTGTGCCAGTTTGTGGCCCCCACGGCCCGCTCCTACGACATGCAGGTGGCCGGGGACGTCCCCGGCCACCACGGCCCACCCCATGCCCGGGCCGAAGGCGCCGGAATGCTCGAGGCCTACTACCGGCTGCGCCAAAAGCGGCGGGAGCTCATCCGGGAGAACAGGCGCTTCCTCAACAACCGGGAGCAGCTCAGGCAGGCGCTCGAGGCCCTGGTCAAGGGGCGTTCCGTGCCGGAGGCGGCCCAGCACCTGGCCTATCTGGCGCAGGCGGAGAAGGTACAGCAGGACATGGACAGGGCCAGGCAGGACTACCGCGACTACCTGCGGGCCAACTTTGCGGGCCGCAGCATCTTCAACCCCGCGGACGTGCGTTTCCTGGTCGGGTTTGACGAACGGGTGACCTACAAAAAACCGGTCACGGCCATGGTGCACATGCTGGCCCAGGGGCTTCGGGTCAGAAACGGCAACATCCTGGCCGCGGCCGCCGGCTACAACGCCGGCCTGTCCTCCACCATCGCCCCCGGCCTGTACCAGCCCTTCGGGCGCATCCCCTCCTATGAAGAGACCGTGACCTACATCAGCCGGGTGGTGGTCAACCACCACGCGATCACCAGGAGGCTGTGATTCAGCCCAGCCCCACACCTGGAATTTCCTGCCCGCACTTGCCGCACCTGCCTTTCTCGGTGATGCACCCTGACACGGTGAACCCCCTGCGGTCGATGCACAGTGAGCCGCACTCGGGGCAGCGTGTGGAGCTGTCGCCGGGGACGTTGCCCATGTAGACGTAGTGCAGCCCCTCGTCCAGCCCGATGCCACGGGCCCGTTCGAGCGTCTTCACAGGGGTGGGATCCCGGTCGAGCATCTTGAAGTCCGGGTGGAAGCGTGACAGGTGCCAGGGGGTGTCCGCACCGAGCTCGTCCCGGATGAACGAGGCCACCTGTCTGAACTCGTTGTCGGAGTCGTTCAGGTCCGGGATGACCAGGGTGGTCACCTCCAGCCACCAGCCCAGCTTCCTGATGTGCACCAGGTTCTCCAGCACCGGCTTGAGCCTGGCCCCGCAGTGCTCCTGGTAGAACTCCTCGGTGAAGCCCTTGAGGTCCACGTTGATGGCCTGGATGTATGGGGCAAGCTCGTCCAGGCACTTGATGGTCATGAACCCGTTGGAGACCATGATGTTCTTGAGTCCCTTTTCCAGCGCCAGCCTGGCCGTGTCCTGCATGATCTCGAAGAAGATGGTGGGCTCGGAGTAGGTGTAGGAGATGGAGGCCGCCTTTTTCTGAAGGGCCGCGTCCACCAGGAGCTGCGGGGTGACCTCCTGGCCGGTGACCTCCCTGCCTTCCCGGGGCGGCTGGGACAGGGAGTAGTTCTGGCAGAAGGCGCAGGAGAGGTTGCAGCCCATGGTGCCCATGGAAAAGGTCAGGGTGCCCGGCATGAAGTGGTAGAGGGGCTTCTTTTCCACGGGGTCGAGGTTGAGGGCGGCCACCCGGTCGTAGGTCAGGGTGTACAGGGTGCCCTCCTGGTTGACCCGGACCGCGCACGTGCCCCGCTCTCCCGGCTTGATGACGCAGAAATGGCTGCACAGCTCGCATTGCAGGGTCTTGTCCTTGAGGGTCTTCCACAACCTGGCCTTGTGCATGTCGTTCCTCCCTGGGGATTTCTTTCGCGGGCAGGGGGTGTTCACTTCAGGACCTCCAACCACTAGACCATGAAGCGGGGAGAATGTGAAGCACGCGGCTGCGGGTCCAGGCTTGCGTGATTGATCCCTTGCAGGTAACCGGGGTAACAGGAAGAGAGGATACGTGTCAGTGGGGGAGAAAGGAGTTGTCCCGGATGCAGGGGCGGCCTGTGCCCGAGGCTGGACATCGAGGGCACGGGGAAAAGTTGTTGGAGAGTTCAGGAGGATAGCGGGCATGGGCACAGTGGTCCGGACAGTGACGATGACAGCTCTGCTGAGTGTTTTTTTCATGGGGTGCGCCGTGCACGCCGGTCAGCCCTTTGAGTACTGCTGTTGCCTCGGGGACAGGGCCAGGGCCGAGCAGATGGCCGACCACCTCGAATCCAGGGTGGCGGGCTTGAAGGCCGAGGTGCGGGAGGTGGTCATAAACGAAACCCCGGGGGTGGAGGAGGTGGGCTATGCCATCGAGCTCCAACACCCGGACATGGACCAGGAAGCGATCTGCGCCGCACTGGGCAGGGTCGAGTGCCCGGAACCCGCCGAAGAGGAGTGCCAATAGCTCAGGAACCCTCCCGGTCGTGGGGGTTTCCGAAGCTTCGGGCCAGTCCGATCCCCAGCCCGACGCCGAGGGCATTGGCCAGCATGTCGTTGCCCGAGGCGTACCGCCCCGGGATGAAAGATTGCAAAAGCTCGAGCGCCAGCCCCAGGGCCAACATGGCCAGGGCGGCACCCAGGGCGGCCCTGCGGACCCGAAAGACGGCAAACGGCAGCAGGGCCAGCCAGGCGTAGGCGAACAGGTGGTAGACCTTGTCCGCGTTCCAGAGCTGACCAGGCAGCTCCACTCCGGGTTGCAGCGATCCCCAGACCACCGCCCCTATCGACACCAGCCACAGGGTGAGAAAAAGCTTGGATCGAATGCGCATTGTGCTAGTGTTGTCCATGGAGAGGTTCATGGCAAGGGCTGTTTCAACCAGTGGGGGTGCACACACGGGCACCACAGCACAACCAGCAAGGAGGATCCGGCATGAGTGTCTTGGCAGATCTATCCCTGTTTCCCATCGGCAAAGGGGAAAGCGTGCACGACGATGTGACCAGGGCGGTGCGCATCATTCGTGACAGCGGCCTCACGTACAGACTGGGGCCTATGGGCACCACCATAGAGGGTGACTACGACCAGGTCATGGGCGTGGTGCGGCAGTGTTTCGAGGAGCTGCGACGCGATTGCGACCGGCTCTACATGACCGTCAAGCTCGACTACCGCAGCAGCGGTGAAAATCGTCTGGAGTCGAAGGTGGCCACGGTGGAGTCGGGTCTCAAGGCGTAAGGCCCTGCACATGGACCAGGAGCTGCTGACCGGCCTGGAGGCCAGGATCGCCTTTCTCGAGAAGGACATCAGCGACCTCGGGGCCATGGTCGTGGCCCAGCAGCGCCAGATCCAGGAGCTGGAGAAGCAGCTGCAGGTTGCAGTGTCCAGGCTGCGTCAGGTGCAGCACGCCGTGCAGGAGCCCCCGAGCGATGATATCCCGCCGCATTATTAGAGCTGGGAGCAGGAAGCTGGAAGCTTGAAGCAAAAACGGGGCATTGTCCCGTCCCTGTCTTTGCCTTCTCTTTGCGCTTGTAAATCTCCGCGCACCACAAACGGCCTTGCCAAGCAGCAGGCCTTTTTTTAAGACCACACCTTCCCGCCTCGAAGAGTTCCGAGAAACAGCCCGCCGGTGCAAGGACGCGTGAGGGCCAATGCAGTCTTTCAGGAGGACGACGTGGACAAGATTACGGTGAAGAACACCCTGGTGGAGATCGACGGGGACGAGATGACCCGCATCATGTGGCAGATGCTCAAGGAGAAGCTCATCTTTCCCTATCTCGATGTGGACCTTGCGTACTACGACCTGCACGTCAAACACCGGGACGAGACCGGGGACGCTGTGACCCGGGAGGCGGCCCGGGCCATCATGAAGCACAAGGTGGGGGTCAAGTGCGCCACAATCACCCCCGATGCCGGGAGGGTCGAAGAGTACAACCTCACAAAGCAGTGGAAAAGCCCCAACGGGACCATCCGGGCAATGCTCGACGGCACAGTGTTCCGCGCCCCCATCCTGGTCAGGAACGTGAAGCCCGCAGTCCGTTCCTGGGTCAAGCCCATAGTCATCGGCCGCCACGCCTACGGCGACGTGTACAAGAACGCCGAGATCTCCGTGCCGGGACCAGGGCGGGCCGAGCTGGTCTTTCGCCCAGATGGCGGCAATGAGGCAACGACCAGCCTGATCCAGGAGTTCTCGGGTCCCGGCATCCTGCAGGGCATCCACAACACCGATGCATCCATTGCAAGCTTTGCCCGGGCCTGCTTCACCTTCGGCCTGGACCAGAGCATGGACGTCTGGTTCTCCACCAAGGACACCATCTCCAAGACCTACGATGCCAGGTTCCGGGAGATCTTCCAGCGGGTCTTCGACGAGGAGTTTCAGCCCCGCTTCAAGAGCGCGGGTATCGAGTACTTCTACACCCTGATCGACGACGCCGTGGCCAGGGTCATGAAAGCCGAGGGCGGCTTCCTGTGGGCGTGCAAGAACTACGACGGCGACGTCATGTCCGACATGGTGGCCTCGGCCTTCGGCAGCCTGGCCATGATGACCTCGGTGCTGGTCTCGCCCGACGGCTGCTTCGAGTACGAGGCGGCCCACGGCACGGTGCAGCGCCACTACTACAGGCACCTCAAGGGGGAAGCCACCTCCACCAACTCCATGGCCCTGATATTTGCCTGGAGCGGCGCGCTCAGGAAGCGGGGCGAGCTGGACCGGACACCGGAGGTGGTCGGCTTTGCGGACACGCTGGAGGCTGCAGCCATCGAGACCATCGAGTCCGGGGAGATGACCGGGGACATGGCCCGCATTGCCGAGCCCGCGCCGGACGGCTTCCTGAACACCGAGGGGTTCCTGGACGCCGTGGCCGGGAGGCTGGCCAGCAGGCTGGAAGGGCAGGGCTGAGCCTCTGCCCCGCTCCACAAGGACCGAGCAGCTCATCCCTTGTGCTCCTGCCTCCCGGCTGAGAAGGGGAGGATGACACTCGGGCCGCCTCCACTTTTGCAGAGGGCTTTGCCATTGTTCCCAAATATTCTGTAGGGTGGTTCTTCGGAAACCAGTGGCGGGAAACCATCCATGCCGGGGGAGCAATGGCCGACAGACAGGAATCGCGGGACTGGCACGCGCTTTCCAAAGAGGAAATTTTCGACCTCCTCTCCTCCAGCCCGGAGGGGCTTTCGGAGGAGACCGTCCGGAAAAGGCTGGAAGAGCACGGCCGCAACGAGCTCTCAGGTGAAGAAGGGGAAAGCCTTTTTTCCCACATCCTGAAGCAGTTCAAGAGCCCGCTCATCTACCTGCTCTTCGCTGCGGCCGCTGTCTCGCTCCTGGCCGGCAAGCACATCGACACCGCTATTATCTTCGCCGTGGTTCTCCTCAACGCCAGCCTTGGCGTGATACAGGAATGGCGCGCGGAAAAGGCCCTGGCGGCCCTGAAAGGCCTCTCTGCGCCCCGCGCCAGGGTTGTGCGACAGGGCAGGATTCACGACGTGGAGGCGGGTGCCCTGGTGCCCGGGGAGGTGCTGGTCCTGGAACGTGGGGACAGGATCGCTGCGGACGCGCGCGTCATCTCGGCTTCCGAGCTGCGGGTGGACGAGTCCTCGCTGACGGGTGAGTCCGAGCCTGCGGCCAAGGAGGACCGCCCCCTGGAGGCGGACACCGTCCTGGCAGACCGGCACAACATGGTCTTCATGTCCACCCTGGTCACTGACGGGCGGGCCAGGGCGGTCGTGGTCGCAACAGGCATGGACACCGCCATGGGGGGGATTGCCGGAGAGGTCCGTGCTGCACGACGGGAAAAGACACCCCTGCAGCACCGCCTGGGAAAGCTGTCCATACAGATCGGCGCCCTGGCCGTCGTGCTGGCTGGAGCGGTGTTTGGACTGGGGCTTTTCTTCGGTTACGCGCTGACCGAGATGTTGCTCTACGCTGTCGCGGTAGCGGTTTCAGCCATTCCAGAAGGCCTCCCGGCCGTGATCAGCGTGACCCTGGCCCTGGGGGTGCGGCGCATGGCGGGCCGCAATGCCGTGATCCGGCGGCTGCCTGCCGTGGAGACCCTGGGGTCGGCCACGGTGATCTGCTCGGACAAGACAGGGACGATCACCGAGAATCAGATGACGGTAGTCAAGATCTGGTCGGGATGCCGTCTCTACGAGGTCACGGGGGAAGGGTATGCCCCGGAGGGGGAGATCCGTCCCCTGCAAGGGAATGGGGAGGGCGGGGACCGGTGTCTGGACATGCTGCTGCGCATCGGGTGCCTGGTCAACGATGCAGAGCTTTTCGAGGAAGAGGGTCACTGGCGCGTCAAGGGTTCTCCCACGGAAGGGGCGCTCCTGGTCGCCTCGGCCAAGCAGGGGATGGACTGCGAGGGCCTGGTGGAGGAGCACCCCAGGGTCGCTGACTTCCCCTTTTCCAGCGAGTTGCAGTACATGGCCACCCTGCACGAGTTCCCAGGGGAAGAAAGGAGCCTGCTTCTGGTCAAAGGGGCCCCGGAGCGGCTTCTGGGCTTTTGTTCCCACACCCTGCAGGAAAACGAACGCGTGGAGCTGGACGGGAAGCTCCGGCAGCAGGTCGAGGAAGCCAATCATGACCTGGCAAATGAGGGGCTGCGGGTGGTGGCCGCGGCCTGGAAGGAGTTTCCCCCGGGAAAACAGGATCTTTCCCGGGAGGAGGCCGAGAAGGGCTTGACCCTGGCTGGGATGTGGGGGCTGGTCGATCCGCCGCGCGCCGAGGCTGTGCAGGCTATTGAAGACGCACACAAGGCGGGCATACGTGTCGTCATGCTCACCGGCGACCACGCCTCCACTGCCAGGGCCATAGGGGTCCAGGTGGGCATTGGCCGGGAGGGGGAATGGGTCATGACCGGCAGTGCCATCGAGCGCATGGACGACCAGGAGTTCGATTCCCAGGTGATGCGCACCAATGTCATGGCCAGGGTCTCCCCCTCCCACAAGCTCAGGATCATGAAGGCCCTGCAGGACAAGGGCGAGGTCGTGGCCATGACCGGGGACGGTGTGAACGACGCACCCGCCCTCAAGAGTGCGGGCATCGGCATCGCCATGGGACGGACGGGCACCGAGGTGGCCAGGGAGGCCGCTGACATGGTCCTCACCGACGACAACTTCGCGACCATCATGGCCGCGGTGGAAGAAGGGAGGGTCATCTTCAACAACCTCAGGAGGGTGATCTTCTTCCTGCTGACCACCAACGTGGGGGAGATTCTGACCCTGATCGCCGCCTTGATGCTGGGGATGCCCCTGCCGGTCACGGCGGCAATGATCCTCTGGATCAACCTGCTGACCGACGGCGTCAGCACGGTGCCTCTCGGGATCGAGCCCGGGCACCGCGATGTGCTGGACCGTCCTCCGCGCTCCCCTGACGAGGGCATCCTGAACAGGGTCACGCTGCGGCGGATTCTGCTGCTGGCACCGGTCATGGCTGCAGGGGTCATCTTCGTCTATCAGGGGTACCTCGAAACCGGGCACGAGTACGCCCGGACCATGGCCTTCACCACCCTGGCGGCTTTCCAGTGGTTCCAGGCGCTCAATGCCAGGTCCACCACCAAGTCCATCTTCCAGGTGGGACTGCTGAGCAACCCGTGGTTGTGCCTCGGGCTCACCGTGGCCGTTGTGCTGCAGCTCGGGACAGTCTACCTGGAGGTCGGGCAGGCCGTCTTCGGGACGGTCACCCTGGAGCTGAGGGACTGGGGCTATGCCTTGCTGGCCGGCAGCTCGATCCTGGTGGTGGACGAGGTGCTCAAGCTGTTCAAGGTGCACACGGAAAAACCCGTGAAAAGCTGATGGGCGCTTCCCTGCCTGTCGTGGGGAGAGCCCCCCCGCGTCCTTTGGCAGGTGTAAAGGCAGGTGTAAACGGCGGTTGCCGCGGGTCATGTTTTTGCTATCCTTGGCCAGGAATACCAAGCGTTCAGGGAGGTGTCGTATGAACGAGAATAAAAAAAAGGCGGACAACATGGCCCTGGCCATGGAGTTTTTGAGCTCCATGGAAAACACCCAGGACCTGGAGGGCAGTGAGGAGTTCGGCGAGTTCCTGCGCATGAAGGCCGAAACCTTTGGCGAGGAGTGGGTGTTCGAGAACGACGACCTGCTCGTTGAGGAGTTCCGCTCCACACTGCCCTGATTTTTTTCCATATCCGGCGATCTCAGGAGCGGACAGTATTTTCCCAGCCCAGTCGGGTCACGGCCCAGAGCCCCAGGCAGACGGCCTCGGCCGCGTCGTGGCGCAGGGATCTGGGTTGGGGCAGTCCGGACCGCTCGATGACCCGCCGGGCCATGGTCGCCTGCTCGATGCGGATCGACTTGAA
>CAZUBS010000024.1:4794-11311 GCA_964618595.1 uncultured Desulfohalobiaceae bacterium | reverse complement strand
GGGTTTGGCCCGGGGTTCGCAACGCAGTCCAGCGGGGATTTTTCAACGGCCTGCCCTAGAGGAAGCGTTCCGCATTGTAGCTGCTGCGCACAAGCGGCGCGCAGTGCATGTGCGCAATGCCGGCCTCCCGCCCCCAGGCGGCGTAGACCTCGAACCCGGCCGGCTCGACATAGCGCTGCACCTCGGGATGGGATCTGGAGGGACGCATGTACTGTCCGATGGTCACCACATCGCATTTTACCCTGGCCAGATCCCTGATGACCGACCTGACCTGTGTGTCCCTCTCACCCAACCCGACCATCAAGCCGCTCTTGGTCCTGATGCCCGATACCCTTTTTGCCCGTTCCAGCAGCTCCAGGCTCCTCTCGTAAACAGCCTGGGGGCGCACCTCCCGGTACAGGTCGGGCACGGTCTCGACATTGTGGTTGAGGATGTCCGGATTCGATTCGAGGACCACCCTCAGGGACGCTTCGCACCCTTTGAAATCAGGGATGAGGACTTCCACGCTTCTGTCGGAGCAGGTGCTTTTCAGCATGTGCACGCACGAGGCGAAATGTCCGGCCCCTCCATCGACAAGGTCGTCACGGGTGACCGAGGTCAGAACCACATGGGTGACCCCCAGCTGTTCGACCGCCCGGACGATGCGTTGTGGTTCCTCACTGTCCGGGGGCAGCAACGGCCCTTGGCCTATGTTGCAGAAGGTGCATCCCCTGGTGCAGGAGGTGCCCAGGATCATGAACGTGGCCACCCCGCGGGAAAAGCAGTCAAAGATGTTCGGGCAGCGGGCACTCTGGCAGACCGTGTTCAGCTCCAGGTCCTGCAGCAGACGCCGGATGCGTCCAAAGGTCTCGTTGGCGGGCAGGCCGACCCGAAGCCACTCAGGTATCCGGGAAGATGGCCGTGATCTGTCGTTCGAAGGCATCCTGCACCATGTCCATGCTTACCTGCGGTGAACCCAGCTCCCTGTGCAGCGATGTCGGCTCGACGCCCGGGAGTCCGCAGAGAGTTATCCAGGAGAAAGGTTCCAGATCCGCACCCACGTTCAGGGCCACCCCGTGCCGGGTTATCCAGTGTCTGACCCCGATCCCCACAGAGGCGATCTTCCGTCCTGCAGTCCAGACCCCTGGGTAGCCTGCGCGTCTTGCCCCTGGAACGGAAAAGCTCGCAAGGGTCCCAATGACCGCCTGCTCCAAATCGCGCACGAACTGTCTGACGCCGCCCCTGCGGCGATCCAGCCTCACGATGGGGTAGGCTACCATCTGTCCGGGAAAATGACAGGTCACACTCCCACCGCGGCTGGTCTTGATCAGCTGCACCCCCTTGCTTTTGAGCGCTTCCTCAGACAGGCACAGGAACTCCTCACCCCCGTGCCTGCCAAATGTGATCACCGGGAAATGCTCGAGCAAAAACAGGGCGCTCTCCCCACCTGAAGCAACTTTTGCCGCGGCGTCCTCCTGCAGGCGCAGGGCTTGGCTGTAGGGGACACGACCGAGTCTGACGATGTTCATGATACAATGAAAAATTTTTGAGAACGTGCGCTTGCGGGCGGACAAATGCTCCATGCACCCGTCAGATGTACTCGAAGACCATGCGCCGGATGAACTCCCTGCCGAAGCTCCGCGCGGAGGGCTGGTCCAGCAGGGCGACCGTGCCCGCTGTTTCCTCGCATGTCCTGCGAAATGCGTGGTCCCTGGCCAGAAGGGCCGCCCCCCTGAGCGCTGCCGGGCCGGCCACCCGGATCAGATCTCCGGTTCCCGGCGGGATGAACCCCAGTGTCTCGAGATCTTTTGCCTTGAGGTGCTCGCCCAGGGCCCCGGCCAGGTGAACACCCTTGATCCGGCTGAACCCGATCCCTGCCTTTTGCAGCAAGCTTTCCAGAGCCGTGTTGAAGGCAGACTTGATCTTGAGCAGCTCCTCCACGTCCGAGCCCGCCAGGTACATCCCTTCCTCGAGAGAGAGGCGCTGCTCTCCCCGGACCAGGCGCAGGGAAGTGGTAATCCGTCCTGCCAGAGAGGCAGCCCGGGAAACAAAGACGCCGTTTCTGTCCATGGCCCCGGCCTGGAGAAGATTGGAAAGAAGGGAGACGTACCCGGTGGCGGTGATGCCGCTGCAGGCGCCCTGTCCCTGGCGTATCGCCGTCAGCCCCTGGCTGGTGAGCCTGAACCCGGCAACCGCACCTGTTTCGGCCATGGTTCCGAAGCTCAGCCCGCACCCTTCCAGGGCCGGCCCCAAAGGAACGCTCGTCGCGAGGAAGTTGGTTGGGCCAAGGGCCAGGACAAACTCGCCATTCGTGCCCAGATCCGCATAGAGAAAAGGGTAGCCAGGGTCTGAGTCCTGCAGCAGCCAGGCCAGCCCGGCGGTAACGTCGGCCCCGACAAACGGACCAAGCAACGGGGGCACGTAGGCCGTCGGCAAGTCACCGTCCAATGCGCACTCCCTGCCCCCGGCAAAGTCCAGATGGTACGGTGCGGCGCACAACCCCTCCAGGTCCCTGTCCAGGAGGATGAACAGCATGGCTGTGTTTCCGGCCACACACATCTCCCGGGTTCCGACTCCGAGATCCTGGGCCAGAAGGACGATCTGCTTTCGCACCAGGTCCCGCAAATACCTGCGTTTCTCCACGTTCTGGCGGGCATAGGCCAGACGGCTCATGACCTCGCTCCCTGCCCCGAGCTGGGGGTTGGGGAAACGCCCGCTCCTGACCCACTCCCGCCCCTGGATGGCTGCCCACTTCACGGTCGTGGTTCCCAGGTCAACGGCCAGGTCCATGGGGGCGTCCACTGTGAGAGGGGGCTCCCGGGGCACTTTCGTGGCTGCCTCAGGTGGCAGGGCTATGCTGTCGCCGGGCCTTGGGAAGTGGCGGCAAGACAGCCTGACACCGCCATCGGCCTCATCGGTGGTCAGAATGCGCAGCTCCTGACCAGTGATATCCGGGGCAGGGGTGTGGTAGCTCACACGGCACAGGCCGCAGCGTCCCAGGCCGGCACACAGGGGTTTGCCGACAAGGGCCCCCTGCTGGAGGGGGGGCTGGGCCAGGGACTGGCCCGGCTCAGTGGGCACGATCCACTCCAGGCCGGAGCTCTCGGTGACGGTGAAAAAAGCCATGGTCAGACGATGCGCAGAGGGGCACGGCCGTCTGTGACAGGGACGATGGAGCCGATGACCGCGGCCAGCTCCCCTTTCGCCTCGAGCAACGACACCGCCTGGTTCAGAAGCCTCTCCGGAACCGCCAGGACCATCCCCCCCGAGGTCTGGGCATCGAAGATGCAGTCGATCAGCACAGGGTCCAGTGCCGGGGAGGTCTCGACCAGACTCGAGCAATACTTCCGGTTGGCGTGGCTGCCCTCCGGGACCAGTCCGGCGGCTGCCAGCTCCTGGGCCTGCTCCAGGACCGGGACGTCGCGCGCCTTGAGCTCGATGCCGACGGCTGCGCCCCTGGCCATCTCCAGGAGGTGCCCCCCCAGCCCGAATCCGGTCACATCAGTGGCCCCGGTCAGGCCGAGCTCGCGGATGACCGCCCCGGCCGGGGCGCTCAGCCGTGAAGCCCAGTGGATGAGAGTCTGCTCCATGACTGCGGATCCAGACCATTTGGCCTTCAGTGCAGTGGCCAGGATCCCCGTCCCCAGGGGCTTGGTCAGGATCAGCCGATCCCCGGGCACCACCCCGCTGTTGGTCGCGATCCTGTCGGGATCCACGATCCCGGAAACCGAGAGGCCGTACTTGATCTCCTCATCCTCCACGCTGTGCCCCCCGGCCAGGATCGCCCCGGACTCGTGGACTTTGTCCAACCCGCCCCTGAGAATGTCCTTGAGCACGGCCGTGTCCATGGTCCTGGATGGAAAGCAGACGATGTTCATGGCCGCATAGGGTTCACCCCCCATGGCATAGACATCGGACAAGGCATTGGCCGCGGCGATCATTCCAAAGGCATAGGGGTCGTTCACAATCGGGGTGAAAAAGTCCAGCGTCTGCACCAGGGCCTTGCCGGCTGGAAACCGGAGCACTGCGGCATCTTCAAAGTGCTCCATGCCGACCAGGATCCGGTCGTCACGCTGCTGTCGCAGCTCTGAAAGAATCTCCTCCAGGTCCCCGGGAGGAATCTTTGCGGCTCAACCGGCCGCCCTGACTCTGTCCAGCATGATCAGCGTGTCCATTGGTCGTCTCCCTGTAAGGCTGTGCAGCGAACTTTGACAAGCGTGATAAAGGCATTGACCGCGGGAAGCATCAGACGCCCTGTACGGTACACGGCGTAGAAACATCGTTGCAAGTCAAGACCTGCCACCGGGACGCTCCTGATCTCATTTTTCTCCAGCAGCTCTCCCGCCGCCAGACGCGAGGTGATGGAAATCCCAAGCCCCGCCCGCACGCAGGAAAGCACTGCACCGGTACTCTGCACCGTGGCCAGGATGTTCAGGCTTTTGACCTCCAGCCCCATCCGCTGCAGTCCTTCCTCGATGCTTTGCCTGGTGCCGGAGCCTTTTTCCCGGAAGACCCAGGGCATGTCTCTGAGCTTTGCGGGGGTGAGCTCCTCAAGCCTTGAAGGCTTGTATTGACCTGGAGCGATGAGTATCAGTTCGTCCTGCAGAATGGGCATGAAGTGCAGCTCGGGCCGTTCGTCCCTGGCCCCGACAACCCCGAAATCGAGGGACCCGGACATCAGGGATTCCAGGATCAGGGCCGAGTCACCCACCTTCAGGTCGAGTGTCACCTCTGGGTGCCGGGCAGTAAAGTCGGCCAACAGCCCCGGCAGGATGTGATCAGCGGGAATGGTGCTCCCCCCTATGCGCAACCGGCCGGACACCTTGTGCTGCAGCAGGTCCACCTCTGCACGGGCCTGGCGCAGCAGTGCGAAGACCTGTTCCGCGTATCCATGGAGCATCTCGCCGGTCTTGGTCGGAAGTATGGTCTTGCCTATCCGGTCGAAAAGCCTGGTGCCCAACTCCTCCTCCAGGGAGGACACATGGGCGCTTATGGTCGGCTGGGACAGGAAGAGCTCCTGTGCGGCCCTGGAAAAGCTCCTGAGCTCATACACCTTTTTGAAGGCTTCCAGGCGTCGTATATCCATAAATTCTATTTACTAAATAGTATTTTTCGATACCTGAGGGCATAAAAAAAGGCAAGCCAATGGCCTGCCCTTTTGGAAATCATTCCTTGGTCTTTTCCGGCCTGTCAGCGGCTTCGTCCGCCTCTGCTTCTGCAGGTTCCGCCTCTGCAGCAACCTCGGGCGAAGCTTCAGCCGCCTCGGTTGCCTCGGCAGGCTTCTCCGGGGTTTCTTCGGTGCTCTCTTTGGTCGCAGCAGCCGGGGGTGCAGCCTTGGCGGCTGCTTTGCCAGCCTCCGCCTTCGCCTTTCCGGCAGCCTTTTTTGCGGGTGCAGGCTCTTCCGAGGAAGGCCGCACCATCTCGATGATCGCCATGGGGGCCGCGTCACCGCGCCGGGGCAGACCAAGCTTGACCACCCGCGTGTACCCACCGGGCACGTCAGCATACCGGGGAGCGATCTCCTCGAACAGCTTCTTGACCAGCGCGTGGTTCTCCAGAACCTTGTAGGCCTTGCGCCGGGCGTGGAGATCATTCTCCAGACCAAAGGTGATCAGGCGGTCAGCCAGCTTGCGAAGCTCCTTGGCCTTGGTTTCGGTGGTCCTGATCTGCTCGTGGGTGAGCAGTGACCGGGCCATGCTTCTGAACAGGGCCTTGCGATGTTCCCAGGTCCGGCCGAGCCTCTTTCCCGCTTTTCTATGCCTCATCTTCTTCTTTCCTCTTCAGCCATTCCTTGTACTGTTCGTCGAAGTTGTCCAGCTTCATGCCGAACTCAAGCCCCATCTCGTGCATGACCCGGCGGATGTCTTCCAGCGACTTGCGCCCGAAGTTCTTGGTCTTCAGCATCTCGGATTCGGTCTTCTGCACCAGCTCGCCCACCAGGTTGATGTTGGCGCTCTTGAGGCAGTTGCTGGCTCTGACCGGCAGCTCGAGATCATCGATGCTCTTGAACAGGTTCTCATTGAGGGCGCGTCCCTTGCCCTTGGAAGGCTCCTCGATGTCGGTCCGGTCCTCGTCGAAGCTGATAAAGACCGTGAGCTGCTCCTTGAGGATCTTGGCGCTGTAGGACACAGCCTCCTCAGGGGTGACGGAGCCGTCGGTCCAGACCTCGAGAATCAGCTTGTCATAGTTGGTCATCTGACCAACGCGGGCCTGATCCACCCGGTACGCCACCTTGCGGATGGGGGAGAAGCTGGCGTCCATGGGAATGACGCCGATCTCCTGGTCTATCTCCTCGTGCATCTCCGCGGGGAGATACCCCTTGCCCATGCGGACCTCGATCCGGATCCTGAAATCGATGTCCTCGGAGAGCGTGGCAATGACCTGGTCGGGGTTGAGCACCGCGATGCGCTGGTTCTCCTGAATGGCGGCAGCGGTCACTGTGCCTTTTTTGCTGGCTACGAGCTCCAGGGTCTGGGGCTCCTCCGTTGCCATGGCGAATCGCACCTGTTTCAGGTTGAGGACGATGTCGGTCACGTCC
>CAZUBS010000024.1:0-4784 GCA_964618595.1 uncultured Desulfohalobiaceae bacterium | reverse complement strand
TTCCAGGACACCAGGGATGGTGGTGAACTCGTGCTGGACCCCTTCGATCTTGATGGCCACGATCGCCCCGCCCTGCAACGAGGAGAGCAGGACGCGGCGCAACGAGTTGCCAAGCGTCGTCCCGAACCCCCTTTCCAGGGGCTCGCACGAGAACCTGGCGTAGTTCCCAGTGGACCTGGGATCGCGCTCAAGCTGCTCAGGCTTGACCAATTCGGTCCAGTTTCTGCAATTCACCAGCTTTTCGCCATCTTTCAAAATCATCTCCAGCACCTGTTATTTTGAATACAGCTCGACAATGAGCTGCTCATTGATGGGGAAGGTGATATCCTCCCTCTGGGGGGCGGCCTGAACAACGCCCTTGAAGTTGGCGCTGTCTGATTCCAGCCAGCCGGGCACGCTGCGGCGGGCAATGACCTCCTGGGCCTCTTCGATGGCCGGCACCTTGCGGCTCTTCTCCCGGACCTCGATGACGTCGCCTTCCCGGCACTGCAGGGAAGGGATGTTGACCTTGTGGCCGTTGAGGGTGAAGTGGCCGTGTCGCACCAGCTGGCGCGCCTGGTCACGGGAGTTTGCGTAGCCCAGCCGGTAGATGACATTGTCCAGCCTCAGCTCGAGAAGCCGGAGCAGGTTGAAGCCGGTCACGCCCTTCTGGGAATCGGCACTTTGAAAATAGAGGCGGAACTGCTTCTCCAGCACACCGTACATGCGGCGCACCTTCTGCTTCTCCCGCAGCTGAACAGCATAGTCCGACTCTTTTCTGCGCCGCGAACGGCCATGGACTCCGGGAGGGGTCGGCCGGCGCTCGAAGGCGCATTTGTCCGTATGACAGCGGTCTCCTTTCAGGAACAGCTTCATGCCTTCACGCCTGCACAGGCGGCATTTTGCTTCTGAATAACGGGCCAATTGAGTTTCCTCCTCGTTCCAGTCTTAGACGCGACGCCGCTTGGGTGGGCGGCATCCGTTGTGGGGAATGGGCGTGACGTCGCGAATGAAGGTCACCTTCATGCCGGAGTGGTTGATGGCGCGCATGGCCGACTCCCGCCCGGAACCCGGCCCCTTGACCAGGATGCCCACGGAGCGCATCCCGTTTTCCTGGGCCTTTTTCGCGGCGTCGCTGGCTGCCATCTGAGCGGCAAAGGGCGTACTCTTCTTGGAGCCTTTGAAACCGGCCATCCCGGCCGTGGCCCAGCTGACCACATTGCCGTTCATGTCCGTGAAGGTGATCGTGGTGTTGTTGAAGGTCGCCTTGATGTGCACGATCCCGGTGGGGATGTTCTTCTTGACCTTCTTCTTGCCGGAACGACGTTTTGGCTTTGCCATAATGCTTGATCTCCGCTTGTAACGTGTCCTGTCGGACTATTTCTTCTTCCTGCCGACCACAGCCCGCCGGGGGCCCTTGCGGGTCCTGGCGTTGGTGTGGGTGCGCTGGCCGTGAGCGGGAAGCGCTCTGCGGTGTCTCAGCCCGCGATAGCAGCCGATCTCCATGAGCCGCTTGATGTTACCGCTCACATCCCTTCGCAGGTCCCCTTCGACTTTGTACGTGCCTTCGATCTCCTTGCGGATGGTATTGACCTCTTCCGTGGAGAGCTCGTCGGTCTTCTTGGTCCAATCGATGCCTGTGGCATCCAAGATCTTCAGGGACGTGGTCCGCCCGATCCCATAAATATAGGTCAGGGCGATATCAAGCCGCTTGTTTTTCGGCAGATCGACGCCTGCAATTCTGGCCACTGTTCTTCCCCTCCGGGTTATCCTTGTCGCTGTTTGTGCCTGGGGTTCTCGCAGATGACGCGCACTACGCCGTTGCGTCTGATAATCTTGCACTTGGCACACATTTTCTTAACCGATGGTCTGACCTTCATGACTTCACCTGCTTTTGCTTCGCTTGATCGGGCTCATGCAGCCTCACCGAGCGCTCAGTATCTCCGCTTGGTCACTGGTGACGGCCACTGTATGCTCGAAGTGAGCAGACAGGCTCCTGTCCTTGGGAACCGCCGTCCACCTGTCTTCCAGAATCACAACCTCGTCAGTGCCCGCAGTGACCATCGGCTCGATGGCCAGCACCATCCCGGGCTTGAGCGGAAGCGGCTGCGACCGTTTGGGCACGAAGTTCGGAATCTCCGGTTTCTCGTGCAGCTTGCAGCCGATCCCGTGTCCGACAAACCGCTTCACCACCGCGAATCCCTCTCCTTCCACATACTGCTGGATGGATCGGGAGATATCGTACAGGTCGTTCCCGGGCCGGGCAGCGGCAATCCCCCTGTCCAGGGCGGCCCTGGTGACATCGAGAAGACGCCGGGTTTCAGGGGTGACACGACCTACCGGAAAGGTTCGGGCCGAGTCTCCGTAGAAGCCGTTGTACACGACCCCCATGTCGAAGCTGACGATGTCCCCCTCGTTGAGGGTGCGCTCCGAAGGAAACCCGTGCACGATCTCCTCGTTGACCGAACAGCAAAGAGCAAAAGGGAACCCCTGGTATCCCTTGAACGCCGGCAGCACTTGGTAGCGCTCGCAAATCGTAGTGGCGATCTCTTCGAACTCCAGGGTCCTGACCCCCGGTCTGACCGCCTCGCCGAGTGCATCAAGTATTTCGGCTACAATACGATTGGCCTCCTTGAGGAGGCCTATCTCGCGTTCGTTCTTCAGGAAAACGCCGCGAAATTTTTTCAATTCAGCGCCGTCCCTTGATCTTGGTCTTCTGCATCAGGCCTTCATACTGATGCGTGATCATGTAAGACTGCACCCGGCCCATGGTGTCCATGGCCACACCCACGACGATGAGCAGGGAGGTCCCGCCGAAGTAAAAGGGCACGTTGAACTGTGCGATGAGCAGCATCGGCAGTACGCAAATGGCCGATATGTAGAGGGAACCCCACAGTGTGAGACGCCCCAGAACGCGGTCGATGTGCTCCTTGGTCTTCATGCCGGGGCGGATGCCCGGGATGAACCCGCCCTGCTTCTTGAGATTTTCGGCAATGTCCTTGGGGTCAAAGATAATGGCCGTGTAGAAGTAGCAGAAAAATACGATCAAGGCCACGAAGACCAGGTTGTAGACGATCGAAGTGGGCTGGAAAAAGGCGGAAAGCCGGTTCAGCCACTCCACCTGGGAAAAGTTGGCCACTGTGGCCGGGAACATCAGGATCGACGATGCAAAGATCGGCGGGATGACCCCGGCGGTGTTGATGCGCAAGGGCAAATGGCTGGTCTGCCCCCCATACATCTTCCGGCCCATCATGCGTTTGGCATAGTGGATCGGCAGCCGCCGCTGCCCCCGCTCCATGAACACGATGAAGCCAAGCGTGGCCAGCATCACGGCCACGATGATCAGCAGCACGAACAGGGAGAGTTCCCCCGCGCCCAGCAGCCGGAAGGTGTTGATGACCGCCCCGGGAAACGAGGCCACGATACCGGCAAAGATGATCAGGGAGATGCCGTTGCCAATGCCCCGGTCGGTGATCTGCTCCCCGAGCCACATGATGAATATGGTTCCCGCCGTCAGGGTGATGACGGTGGTCAGGCGGAAGGCCCACCCTGCGGTGATGACGATCGGAATGCCCGCCGGGCTGGACATCTGCTCGAGTCCGATGGCCATGCCCATGCCCTGAATCAAAGTGATGACCACCGTTCCGTACCGGGTGTACTGAGTGATCTTCTTCTGGCCTGCCGCTCCCTCCTCCTTTTTGAGGCGGGACAGCTCCGGGATGACCACCGTGAGCAGCTGGATGATGATCGAGGCCGAGATGTAGGGCATGATGCCCAGGGCGAAGATCGACATCTGCATCAACCCGCCGCCCGAAAACATGTCAAACAGGCCGAACAGCGTGTTCTGGGCGTTGGCAAAAAAAGCGGAGAGCGCCTGGCTGTCGATGCCGGGAACCGGGATGTGGATTCCCAGCCGGTAGACGATCAGCAGCAGCAGGGTGGTGATGACCCTTCGCTTGAGCTCTGCGGTCCCGGATTGTGCGTCGGATCGTACAGCCACGTGGTTACCCTTCCAAAGCCACGGCCTCGCCGCCTGCCTGCTGGATCTTCTCGCGGGCCGCGCTGCTGAACTTGTGCGCCTCGACCTTGATGGCCCGGGACAGCTCACCGTCTGCTAAAATCTTAACCGGACGGGTCCCCGAGCACAGTCCGGCCTGATAGAGATCTTCAAGGCTGACGGAATCGGCCTCTGGGAACCTCTCCTGGATGCGGCCAAGGTTGACCGTCTGGTACTCGACCCGAAACGGGTTCTTGAACCCACGCTTGGGGAGCCGCCGCCTCAGGGGCATCTGCCCGCCCTCGAAGCCGGGCTTGGTCCCGCCGCCGGAGCGGCTGTTCTGCCCCTTGTTGCCCTTGCCGGCGGTACAACCAGTCCCGGATGCCGCGCCCCGCCCGATGCGCTTGCGGTCCTTGCGTTCTTCCTTGAAGGGAAACAGTTCGTGCAACCTCATGCTTGCGTGACCTCGACGAGATGTTTGACTTGTTCGACCATGCCGCGGATCGCAGGGCTTTCTTCTACGGCCTTGACCTGGTTCAGCTTTCTCAGGCCGAGGGCCTTGAGCGTCTTCTGCTGCCTGGGAGAGCACCCGATGGGACTTCTGACCAACTTCACCTGTAACACGGCGTTCCCCTCTTACTTTCTAAAGATGCGGATTTCCTTGCCCCGCATCCGGCCCACATCCTGTGCACTGCGCAACGACACCAGCCCGGCCATGGTTGCTTTGAGCACATTGTGCGGGTTGTTGGTTCCGATGGCCTTGGTCAGGATGTCGGAAACGCCCACGGCCTCCATGACCGCGGGCACC
>CAZUBS010000023.1:0-11499 GCA_964618595.1 uncultured Desulfohalobiaceae bacterium | reverse complement strand
ACCCGCAACCTGCTGATTACAAATCAGCTGCTCTGCCAATTGAGCTACGCCAGCAGAGAAGAGCGTCATATAGATGCTTTTTCCGGCGAGCGCAACCCCCCTGTCACAAAAAAAAACGACCCGCGCGCCCAAGCACGCGGACCGATGCAGCTTGAAACAGCGGGGATCAGGCCCAGGCAGGAGACGCTTCCGGGAGCTTCTCCTTTCTGGCGGGAGCGGTTGCGGATGCCGGGGCACTGATCAGCGCCGGCTCGAGGTAGTCCTCCCTATTGGCGGAAAGGTGCCGCAGGAAGGCATTGTTCAGGCTGTGACCGGAACAGTGCACCTCGAAATGCCCCCAGAGCTGATGCTCCAGCAGGCCCATGTCACCGATAAAGTCCAAAATCTTGTGGCGGACAAGCTCGTCCTCAAAGCGCAGGCCTTCGGGGTTGACCACTCCGTACTCGTCGAGGACCACCGCGTTCTCCAGGGACCCCCCTCGTGCCAGCCCTTTTTTCTGCAATGCCTCGACCTGGTGCAGAAAACCAAAGGTCCTGGCCCGGGAAAGGCCCCGGACAAACCCCTCTTCCTTGAGCACGAACTTGCGTTGCTGCCGCCCGACAAGGGGATGGTCAAAGTCGATGCTGTAGCTGACCCGAAAGCTGTCTGCCGGAGTGGCCCTGATCCATCGGCCCTCCTCTGCGAAGCGCACTTCCCGCTTGAGGGCCAGGACCTTTTTCTCGGCCGCCTGCTCGCGCACACCGGCGCTGCGGATCAAGAGCACGAAAGAGGCTGCGCTGCCATCCATGATCGGAACTTCACCGCCATGGACATCAACGAACAGGTTGTCCAGCCCCAGCCCCCGGATGGCTGCCATGAGGTGCTCGACCGTGCCCACGCTCACCCCGTCCCGGCCCAGCGTGGTGGCCAGATCGGTCGATATCACGTTCTCGGGACAGGTCTCGAGAAACTCCGTGCCCTTGTCCTTCTGGACCCGAAACACGATCCCCTTGCCCTCGGGTGCCGGGTGCAACTCCAGCTGGACCCTGTCTCCGCCATGGAGCCCGATGCCTGAGCACCGAACTGATTTCTTGATCGTCCTTTGCTTCATGAACCCCTCCCGGACCTGGTGCAAGCAAAAAACATACCGCTAGAGGGAAAAACTATCGCATTGAAATTATTGAACAAAAAATAAGTGCCGCACTGTTTGCCTGTGTCCATTGCGCACCTGTTGTGGTTTATTCACAGCGGGTGCACTGCAGGACACGGTCCCTGTCGGCAATGTCCCTCCTGATTTTTCCCCTTTCCCAGCAGGTTCCTCCGCCGGCAAGGAGACCAAGGGCTTCCTCCCCCTGCTCTGCACCGATCTCCACCAGGAGCAAGCCACCGGGCCGCAACAGCTTCGAAGCCTGCCGGATGACTTCCTGGATCAGCTCCGTACCCCTGGGTCCCGCATGCAGCGCCCCGTGCGGCTCGAAGTCGAGGACCTCCCGACCCAGCCTGCGCATGTCCTGGTCTGAGAGATACGGGGGGTTGCTGACCAGGACATCAAAAGTTCCGTGCTTCAGCCCCCGGCCCAGGTGGGTGCGCACAAGCTGGACCCGGCGGGCGACCTTCAGACGGCGGCAGTTGACTCCAGCCACCTCCAGTGCCCCGGGGCTCAGATCAGTTCCCACACCCTGCGCTGCGGGACGTTCACAGGCAATGCTGGCCAGCAGGGCCCCGCTCCCCACGCCGATATCCAGGAACGTAAACCGCTCATGGGGCCGGAAAACCTCACAGACTGCGTCCACGATGAGCTCTGTCTCCGGCCTGGGTATGAGCACCCTGGCGTCGACCATGAACTCGCGTCCGTAAAACTCCTTGACCCCGAGGATATAGGCGATGGGCTCGCCACTGAGGCGTCTGGCGAGAAGCTCCTCGGCCCGGGACAGCTCTTCATCGGCAACGGGCCGCAGAAGCCCGGTCAGCAGTTCGAGTCGGGAAAGGTGCAGGGCCCTGGCAAGGAGCAGCTCGGCAGAGAGACGGGGGGCATCGACCCCTGCGCGGGCAAGACGGGCTGCGTGCCTGTTCAGAAGTGATCTGCAGGAGTGGTCCATATCAGCCTGTTGAAAAAAGTCCGTTCCGGCAGGCCGTTCAAAAGCCACGCCGGCAACCCAGGCTTCGCAATGCTACGCCGCGGCATGGGGACCTTCTCCATGGGCAGCGTATTCCTTATACGTGAGGGTTTGGCCCTGGTGAGCAACGCAGTCCCCCCTTCGCACAAGGCTACGGAGGGCAGGCCAGCGGGGATTTTTCAACGGCCTGCCCCCTGCGCCTTGAGGGCCTCTGCTTGATAGTGCTGCACCAGGGGTTCGATGACGGGATCGAGATCTCCCTCCATGACCTGGTCCAGAGAGTACACCGTCAGGTTGACACGGTGATCGGTGACCCGCCCCTGGGGGTAGTTGTAGGTCCTGATCCGCTCGGAACGGTCCCCGGAACCGACCTGGGCCCTGCGGCTGGCATCGAGCTCTTTCTTGGCCTCTTCCTGCTTCATGTCCAAAAGCCTGGAACGAAGGACCTTCAGGGCCTTGGCCCGGTTCTTGTGCTGTGATTTCTCGTCCTGGCAGATGACCACCAGCCCGGTGGGGACGTGTGTCAGGCGGACTGCGGAGTCGGTGGTGTTCACGCTCTGCCCCCCCGGGCCGGAGGAGCGGTAGACATCGACTCTCAGCTCGCTGGGATCGATGGTCACGTCCACCTCTTCGGCCTCCGGGAGAATGGCCACGGTGACCGCGGAGGTGTGGATGCGGCCCTGGGACTCGGTGGCCGGGACACGCTGCACCCGGTGCACGCCGGACTCGTACTTGAGCCGGCTGTAGACCTTGTTCCCGGATATGGAGGCGATGACCTCCTTGAACCCGCCCGAACCGGTGTAGTGGGAGCTGAGCAGCTCCACCTTCCAGCCGGTCTGCTCGGCATAGCGCGTGTACATCCGGAACAGGTCGGCTGCAAAGAGCGCGGCTTCTTCGCCTCCGGTCCCGGCCCTGATTTCAAGAATGATGTCCTTCTCGTCCATGGGGTCCGTGGGGACAAGCAGCAGCTTGAGCCTGTCCTGCAGGGTGTCCAGCTCCAGCTTGGCTGCCTCCACCTCCCCCCTGGCCAGCTCCCTGATCTCCGGGTCGGAGTCCTTGAGCAGCTCCTTGTTGCTCTGCAGATCCTCCCTGGCCTGCTTGAACCGCCTGTATACCGACACGATCTCTCCAAGGTCGGAGTGGGACTTGGCCAGCGTGCGGTAGCGTTCCTGATTTTGGAATACGTCGCTTGAGCTCAGCTGCTGTTCCAGCTCCTCATATTTCTGCTCTATGCTTTCCAGCTTGGCGAACATCTTTCCCTCTCATTGGAAGCGCCGCTCATGGAACAATTCTTTTCCGGCAATACCGCAGCCGGCCATTCCCCTTCGCCGGGCCATGGGGCCCATTCCCCAAAACAAAGCAGGGCGCCCCCCAGGGTGCGCCCTCCTGCGTGCCTGTCGAGGCCAGGCAAAAACGAAACCGCCTCTCCCGAGCGGCCTGAGCCCGGGAGCGAACAGCACCTTGCTACTTGGCCTGCTCCTGCTCCTGATACTTGGCGTACTTCTTTCGGAATCGGTCGATGCGGCCGGCCGTGTCCACAAACCGCTGCTTGCCGGTAAAGAAAGGGTGGCAGTTGGAACAGATCTCCACGTGGATCGCATCGCCGCGTGTCGACTGGGCCTGAAACTCGTTCCCACAGGCGCAGGTGATCGTTGCTGTATGAACCGTGGGGTGGATGTCTTTTTTCATTGTGCAATTACCTCCATCTGGTCTGCAACGGAGTTACCTAACCAAGAACAGCTCGCTTGGCAAGTCTGCTGAAACAAAAATCCTTGACGACCGGGTCCTGGGTTCTTCAGGCCGGGTTTCTGGCCTGATTGAAGGTGATGGAGAAGGCAACGGAGAAGAGGTGGTGGATGAAGTCGACATACTCCACGGAAATGGACGGCGGGGCCTCGATACGTGCCGGGGCGAAGTTCACGATACCCTTGACGCCCGCCTCGATCAGGTAATTGGCTGCCCTCTGTGCCCGGCCGGGCGGGGTGGTGATGATTCCGATCTCGATGTCCAGCTCCCGGACCTTTTCGCTCAGTCGCTGGGTGCAGAAGACTTCCAGGTCGGCGACCACCTCTCCGATCTTGAAGGGGTCGCAGTCAAAAGCTCCGACAATAATGAAGCCCCGCTGCCTGAGCACCTTGTGGCGAAGCAGGGCCCGCCCCAGATTGCCCACGCCCACCAGGGCCACGCTCCAGGTCTTGTCTATGCCGAGGGATTGCCGGATGGCCGTGAGCAGGTCCTGGACATAATACCCCACGCCGCGGACCCCGAACTCGCCGAAATAGGCCAGGTCCTTCCTGATCTGGGAGGGGTTGACCCCGCATGCCTTGGCCAGCCCCTCGGAAGAAATGACCGCTGTCTCCTCCCGCTCCATGTCCTCGAGGACCTGCACGTAGACTGCCAGCCGCTGGATCGTGGCTCTTGGTATGTGCTCGCTTTTGACTGTTCGCATCGGGGCGCTCCCTGGTGACGATGACGCCCTGGAAAAAGAAGGGAGGCTACGCCTGGCATAGCCTCCCCTGAGAAACCCAAATGTTCAGTCCCGTTCTTCAGCCATTAAATGAAGGGGTTGGCGAAGAGCAGGATCAGGTTGACGACCAGCGCATAAATGGCCAGCGACTCGATCATGGCCAGACCGATGAGCATGGTAACGGTCAGCTTGCCGCTGGCCTCGGGGTTGCGGGCGGTGCCTTCGCAGGCAGCCTTCAGCCCCATGCCCTGTCCGATGCCGCAGATGCCGGCGGCAATGGCCATGCCAAACGCGGTGGCAATGGAGATGCTGGAAATGACGCTTGCCTCGACCTCGGCGGCAAAAGCAACGCCGGCAACGGAAACCAGGGCCAGGACGTTCAGCACAATCATCATCGTCTTTCGCATGTGTAAAAATCCTCCTGAAGGTAATATAGTGTTGGTCAGACGACCATTTCCCCCGATCAGTGGGCCTCCTCAAAGGCACCCTTGAGATACATCATGCTCAGCATGAAGAAGATGAAGGCCTGCATGGACTTCATCAGCAGGAACAGGAAGAAGATGGGCAGGGTGGAGAATATCGGCGCCAGGAAGAACAGCAGCATGATGACGATCTCCTCACCCCGGATGTTGCCGAACAGCCGCAGGGTCAACGAGAGGGGGCGCGACAGGTGGCTGATGACCTCGATGATGAACATCAGCGGCGCAAGGACCGCGCTGGGTCCGAGAAAGTGCTTGATGTAGCCGGCACCGTGCAGCCGGATACCCCAGTAGTTGTAGTAGAAAAAGACGAACAGTGCCATGGCGGCGTTGGTGTTGATGTTGGCCGTGGCCGCGTCAACACCGGGCACCAAACCCATCAGGTTCATGATCAGGATAAAGATGAAGAGCGTTCCGAGCATCGGGAAGACCTTGCGGCCGTCTTCGCCCATGTTCTGCACCACAAAGTCCTCCAGGCCCCCAACAAGGACCTCGAAGAAGTTCTGCACTCCCGTTGGAACCAGGGAAAGCTTACGGGTCGCCATCCAGGCCGCGAAAAAGAGAACGGCCATGGCGATCCACGCATAGACGACCTGGTACGGGATGTGGATCCCGATCGCTTCGAGTGCCTCGGGAATTACTACCGGGTGCATGTTAGCAGCCATGATGTGTCACGCCTCCTTGACTTTGTGTCCCAGAACCTGCGTTGCGCCCCAGAGCATGATGTTGGCCACCACTGTGGACAGGCCGGCCAGCAGGGCCGTCACTGAGGCGTGGGCATAAACAATCAACAGATACAGCGCCAGTCCGAACAGAAAGAGCTTGAAATAAAAGCCCAGGAGCAGAAAGATCACCGCGCCTTTGCGCATGAAGATCAATCGCTGGACCGTGCGCGCCAGCAGGTAGAAATTCACGGTGATCAGCAGGGCTCCACAGGCAAAGTCGAATGCCCAGCGACCGGCCCCCGTAACCAAAAGGCTGACAAGAAAGCCAGCCACCCCGATAAAGACCTGATTGATGAGCAGCGTTCGCACCGTGGGCGACTCAAAGCCGCGCCGATACAAGGCTGCCTCAAACCTACGATGCACCGCCCGAACCTTTTCTCTCATCCTTTTTCTGCATCTTCCTGAACTCCTGGAACATGTTCCGGAATCCGGCGATGATGCCCATGATCAGGAAAAAGAGTGTCAGCCAGGGCTTCGTGCCAAGCCATTTGTCCAGGTAGATCCCCATGACCAGCCCGACAAATGTCCCGGAAACGATGTGCAGGCCCATGACGGCCGCAGTCCCGAGGTGCTCCCAGTAGCTCTTGTCGATGCCTTTAAAGAACATCTGGATGCCGCCTCCGCGGACCTCCATTCGTGCATTCATTCACAAGTGGAGACCACCTACCACAGCCCATTTTGGAAAGTCAACGCATCAACTGTCATTTCGTGAAACTTTTCCCGAACCCCGGGAATGATGACAAACACGGGCGCAGGCATTACATGGCCCTGGTTCCTGTAGTTTCACAACCAGGGGGTGCAAAGCCCGTGTCCCCATGCCCCGCACACTTTAGCCTCGAGCAGTGCCATGTCGCCAATCACCCCTCTGCCGCCGTCCAGGCTGCGTGTTAAGCTGAACCCGGCCACACTTGAGGCCGCTGCCCGCCCCGTCAAGGGCCGGGCACTCCCCCCGCAACCCAGGGCTCTCCAGGCGCTCGACTTGAGCACCTCTATCAAGAGCCGTGAGCACAATGTCTACGTTTCCGGCGAACCCGGCATGGGCAGGCGCTTTCTGGTGGAGTCCCACCTTCGCGAACGCCTCGCCGGGTTGCCCGTGCCGCCGGACTGGATCTATGTGCACAACTTCGAAGATCCAGAAAGGCCCTGCCTCATCCCGCTGCCCACGGGTGAGGGCCGGCGCTTCAAAAACAGCATGTCCGAGCTGGTCAGCACCCTGCAGGCCCGGATTCCGGCACTGTTCCGCACCAAGGCCTACCTCAGGCACAGGGATAAGCTGGTCAGACAGCTCCGTGACGCGCGGGAGCTTTTGCTCTGCGAGCTGCAAAGCCTGGTCAGGACCAGGGGCTTCGAGGTCGAGGTCACTGACAAGGGCAGCCTGTCCCTCTCCCCCCTTATGGAAGGCAGGCCCATGAGCCAGGAGGCCTTTGACGACCTCTCCCCCGCGCAGCGGCGCAGTCTCTCAGCCCGGACCGAGGACATCGTCGGTCCGGCAGAAGAGTACTCCAGACGCCTGGGTGAAGAGGAGACCGCATTTTTCAATCAAAGCCGCATGCTGGACCGGAAAATGGCATCCGGACTGGTCCGCTCGACCGTCGGGCGCGTGCGCAAGGCTTTTCCCGGCCAGGAACGGCTGCTGACCTATCTCGATTCCGTGGAATCGGACATCCTGGACAATCTTGCCCACTTCAAGGCAGGAAACGAGTCCCCCCCCGGCAACGCACGGGACGCGGGCACTGCTGATGAAGACATTCTTCCCCGTTACCAGGTCAACCTGTTTGTGGACAACAGCTCCCTGGAAGCCCCGCCCGTGATCACGGAGGACAACCCCTCCTTTTTCAACCTCCTGGGCTGCATCCAACGGGAGACCGAGATGGGTTCCCAGTCCACGGATTTCACCCTGCTCAAGGCGGGAAGCCTGCACAGGGCCAGCGGCGGGGTCCTGGTCGTCCGGGCTTCCGAGCTGCTTTCCAATCCCTCGGCCTGGGAAGGCCTGGTGCGCGCCTTGAGCTCGGGCACCTGCCGCATCGAGGACCCGGTGGACGCGCAGGAACACGTCCGGATCAAGACTGTTGATCCGGAACCCTTGCCCCTCGAGGTCAGGCTGGTCATGATCGGTGACGAGGAACTCTACGAAACCCTGCTTTTTCAGGATGAGCGGTTTGCCAAGTTCTTCAAGCTCAAGGCCCATCTCCAGGAGTGGATGGAGCGAACCCCTGAAACAGTGCCCGACTACATCGCGATGCTCCGCGACATTGTGGCCCGGGATGAACTCCTGTCCTTTACGGATGACGCCCTGGGCCTGCTGGTGGACCTGTCCTCCCGCCTGGCCGACGACCAGGAAAAGCTCACCCTGTACATAAACGAGATCAGGGACGTCATGATCGAGGCCGATGCCATGGCCAAAGCCGCCCGGGATCCCTCCGTGGACAGCGCGCGTCTCGAGCAGGCCATTGCGTTCCGTGAGTACCGAGCCAATCTCTATGAGGAGGAGTTTCTGCACGAGTACGACCGGGAAGTCATCCAGGTGCCGACCCAGGGCTCGGCGGTCGGGAGGGTCAACGGGCTGTCCATCCGCTACCTGGGCGACTATGTCCTGGCCCTGCCCCACCAGATCTCCTGCACGGTTGGGGTGGGACACGGAGGGGTGCTCGACCTGGAACGTGAAGCCGAGCTCGGCGGGCCCATCCACACCAAGGGCATGATGATCCTCAAGAGCTATCTCAACCAGCTCTTCGCCCAGGACAAGCCCCTTGTCTTCACCGGCAGCCTCTGCTTCGAGCAGAGCTATGCCCACGTGGACGGCGACTCCGCTGCAGGGGCCGAGCTGGCCGCCCTGCTTTCGGCCCTGTCCAGGGTGCCGGTCAGCCTTTCCCTGGCTTTCACCGGCGCCGTGAGCCAGACCGGAAGGGTGCTGGCGGTGGGGGAGGTCACCAGGAAGGTCGAGGGTTTTTTCGAGGTCTGCCGGCGGCGCGGCCTGTCAGGGGACCAGGGGGTCATCATCCCCCGAGACAACGTGATCAACCTGATGCTCAAGAACGAAGTGGTTGCAGCCGTGGAAAGCGGACGCTTCCACATCTACCCGGTGGAGACCATTGAGCAGGCCATGGAGCTGCTCACTGCCCGGCCTGCCGGCCGGGCCCTGAAAAACGGAGGGTTTACAAAAGGCTCTCTCTACCAGGAAGTGGATATCCGGCTGAAGCAGCTGGCAAGCAGGGTTCCTGTGGAACGGCACGGACGCTGACCGGGATCAGTACAGGCTCAGGCGCCTTTCACCAACGGCGAAGTTGAACCGTGCCAGGGCCGAGTGGTAGTCGGCCAGGGCAGCCGTGAGGGTGGCTTCGGCTTCGGAAAAGCCGGCCTGGGCATCGAGAACCTCGGTGTAGGTCCCCACCTGGGCCTGGTAGCGCTCCTGGGCCATGCGAAAGGCCTCCCTGGCCGCTTCAACCCCTTTCCGGGCCGCCATGATCCGTTTTTCGGCATCCTGGACATTCAGGAAGGCAGACTGGACCTGGAAGAGGACCTCCCGTTTGAGGTCCCTGTACTCGGCTTCGAGCTGGCTCAGGTTCTCCTGGCTCTCACGGTAGGCATAGTAGGTCTCTCCGAACTCGAAGATGGCCCAGCGCAGCTGTCCCCGGACCCTCCACTCGCTGGCATCGCTGAACTGTGTGCCCTGCACCCCGGGATCGTCTCCGGTGCGGATGTAGTCGAAATTGAAATCGATCTCGGGGTAAAATCCGCTGGCGGCAACCGTGATGTTCTTCTCCCCGATGGCGACGCTCTTCTCGGCCACGCGCATGTCCGGACGATTTCTCAAGGCCCTGACGACCGATTGTTCAATGTCGATATCCACCGGACGGTACTCCAGGTCGCCCACGAAACGTATGCCTGGATCAAGTCCGTAATCGAGCAGGGTGTTCAGACGCACCGTCTGCGTGGAGACATTGTTCCGGGCATTGACCAGATCCCTCTCGGCACGGGCCACGTCCACCTCCGCCTCGAGCACGTCGAGCCTGGGCCTGACCCCCACCTCGTAAAAGGCCTCGGCCACCGTGAGGACCGACTGAAGCCGGGCCAGGGCGTCCTCCGCGCTCTGCACGTTCTTCCTGGCCTTGAGCAGGTCCAGAAAGGCCGTCTGGACTTCCAGGATGATTTGCAGCTCGGTCTGGGCGAGCCTGCTTTCCAGAAGCTCCCTGTTCAAGCCTGCCCTCTGGTACTGGCTGAGCAGCCTGAGCCCGGTAAACAGGGGCTGGTTCACATTCAGGACCAGGTCCCACTGATCCTGGACACCAAAAGCGATCCCGCTTGTTTCCGGACGTTCGTCGTAATGGGTGTACTCATAGCTCAGATTGACCGACGGTCCCATGGCCCCCCGGGCGGCCTTCTCCCCGGCTTCGGCACCGAACAGCTGGTACCGGGCCGCCCTGACCTGATTGTTGGCCACCAGGGCCCGGCGGACGCTCTCCTCCATGTCCAGTCCCTGTTCGGCCGCGGCAGCCACCCTGCCGAAAAGGACGGCCCCGGCCATGGCAAGCCCTAGGGCTGCGATGCAAAAAAAGAAGCTGTTCCGGAAACGGCACATGGGCATGAAGTCCTGCATGGAGAGTGTTGATACCTTGGCGGTTTGAGTAGTAGGGAAAATCCTTCCCCGGGTTCGACTTCCCGGTGCAACCAATAGCCGAGGATTCCACAACGGGTCAACAGGAGTAACCATGTCCAAGGCCTGGATCAGAAGCAAGCGGCCTGAGTTCGCACGAGACGTCCTGCGCGACTTCTGCCTCATCCACCAGCAGCTGGACCGCGAGTTCGGACGCTACGACCAGACCGGCAACATCGATTTCTACTTCCTTCGGGATCTGCTCGGCGAGGAGATGAACAAGGGGCTGCTCTGGCACCTCAAGGACACGGCCCACCTGCTCTTCCGCAACGACTCCAAGGTTCCCGTGGTCGGGCAGCTCCTCGACTGGGGGCTGGGGTACATCTTCCACGAATGCATCAAGCTCAAGGAGGACGCCTACCAGAAACAGAACTACTCCCCCTGGTTCCAGGCGGTACAGGCAGACCACGACCTGACGCCCGAGGAAAGGCTCATCAGCCAGGAGCTGTTTCAGCTCATCTCCCAAACCAGGGAGAGCATCGCCCGGGAGGTCAAGCGCATCCGGTTCATCCTCTACCACTGCCGCCGCATGTTCACCTTCTATCTCGCAACCCACAGCGAAAACCCCCTCCTGGCCAGATTCCTCTTCGACCAGGACACACTGGTCCGGGATGTCTTCAAAGGGGGGTACGACGCATTGGTGGAGGCCATCTATGCCGACGGCCTGGCCCGTCTCTATGTCCTTGCCGCACGCAGCCTCCGCCAGGGAGGCTGGATCCAGGATGCCTCCAGGGCGGTTTCCCTGGCCCTTGAGCTCGATCCATCGGGCAAAGACGTATTGCAAGAAAAAAGGATTATTGATAACTGGAAATAAATGGATCAGCATCAATGAGCCTGTCAGGCTGTTTCAAATGGCCCATTCACGATTGACCCGAGCCGGGTACCGGCTGGAACAGAGTCACCAATCCCCCGAGGAGGCCCCCCAATGAGGAAGTTGTTATGGCTGGCGTGTGTGTGTGCTCTCGTGCTCTCGTTCGGCTGCACCAGGAAGTCCCCGGCTCCTGAGCCACTTGATCTCATGACCAAGGCGCCTCCGAGGGAAACCGAGCAGCAGGTCGCACCCCAGCAGGAAGAGCAG
>CAZUBS010000022.1:864-11616 GCA_964618595.1 uncultured Desulfohalobiaceae bacterium | reverse complement strand
GAGATGACCAGCACCGGCGTCATGGCGTTGGGCAGAATTTGCCGCCACATGATCCTCCAGGAGCGGAAGCCGATGACCCTGGCCGCCTCCACGTACTCCTTCTTCTTCTCGGCCATGACCGAGGCCCGCACGGTGCGGGCGTACTGGGGCCACTCGGCAAACCCGATGATCACGATCAGCAGGGGGATGGCCAGGTCCTCGTAAGCCCCCATGCCAAAGGCCGCCTGGAAGATGGCCCCGAAGAAGATTGCCACCATGTAGGTGGAAAAGGAGAGCTGCACATCGGCCACCCGCATCAGCAACGCGTCCAGGCGTCCCCCGCGGTAGCCGGCGGTCAGGCCGATGAGGATGCCGATCACGGCCTGCAGGGCAACCGCGCCAAAGCCGATCAGGATGGAGACGCGCATGCCGTAGAGCATGGTGGAAAACATGTCCCTGCCCTGAGAGTCCGTGCCCAGCAGAAAGCGCGACTCCCCCTCATCCATCCACGCCGGGGGGATCTCCGAGTCCATGATGTCGATGGTGGTCGGGTCGTAGGGGTCGTGGGGCGCCACCAGCGGAGCCCCGAAGGAGGCCAGCACGAGCAGGGCCAGCACCGAGAAGCTGCCCAGGGCCACTGGGTCCCGCAGAAAGGAGTGCAGGAACCAGGATTTTCTGAAGGTCTGCCAGCGGGACATGGCTACTTCCGTCCAGTGACGCGGACCATGGGGTTGACCAGCCCGTAGATCAGGTCGACCACGGTGTTGACCACCACGAAGACCGCCCCCACAAAGACCATGTAGGCCACGGTCAGCGAGGTGTCGCCCCGGTCCACGGACTCGATGAACATGGAGCCCATGCCCTTCCAGTTGAAGACCGTCTCCGTGAGGATGGTGAAGGCGATCATGATGCCCAGCTGCACCCCGCCCACGGTGATGACCGGCAGCAGGGTGTTCTTGAAGCCGTGCAGGATGAGCACCCGCCAGGGGTGCAGCCCCTTGGCCCGGGCAAACTTGATGTACTCCGTCTCCAGCACCTCCTTCATCTCGGCCCGGATGAGCCTGATGAACAGGGGCAGCATGATCGAGGACAGGGCCACGGCCGGCAAAATGAGGTGCATGAGCCCGTCCCTGGTCACGAAGCCGGACTGCCAGCCTGGAAAGATCTCCACTGTCTCCCCCCGCCCGAAGGAGGGCAGCCAGCCCAGCTGGACCGAAAAGATGTAGATGAGCAGGATGGCCGTGAGAAAGACCGGGATGGACACCCCCACGATGCTCGCGCCCATGAAGAACCGGGACAGCAGCGACCGGGGTCTGACCGCGGCATAGATCCCGATGGGGATGGACAGGACGATGACGATGATCGAGGCGGCAACGACCAGCTCGATGGTGGCCGGGGCCTTGGAGATGATGACATCCATGGCCGGCCGCTTGAAATAGAAGGAGTTGCCCAGGTCGCCCTGCACGGCCCTGGCCACGAACCTGCCCCACTGCACCAGGAGGGGGTCGTTCAGTCCCAGCTCCTCGCGCAGGCGCTCACGTTCCGCGGCCGAGACCGAGATCCCGGTGATCTCCCGGATGGGGTCGCCCACGGACTGCTTGATGGCAAACCCCAGCACCGAGATGACCAGCATGACCATCACGGCCTGGACGATGCGACGGATCAGGAATGCGAGCATTGGGCCTCTCTTGTGAAAAGCAAAGGACCGGGGAGGTCAACCACACCTCCCCGGTCGCGTCAAGTGCCTTGTCCACCCCCCCCTTTCAAGTCATGTCACTCTCAAAATTTCAAATTTCAAATTTGAGATTTGAGATTCAAAGGTAGGGAGGTGGAGGCCTCGGTTGTTACTTCATGACCAGGTCGCCGAAGTAGGGGAAGTTCATGATGTTCACGATATCCTCGGCATTGACCGCCTTGTCGGTGGTGGCCCAGGACAGGGCCTGCCAGTGCAGGGGCACGAATGCCGCGTCATCGTACAGGATCTTCTCGACCTCCTGCAGCATGGCGATGCGCTTTTCCAGGTCGGTCTCGGTCTGGGCGGCCAGGGTCAGCTCATCGACCTTGGGGTTGCAGTAGTTGCCGCTGTTGTACTGGCCCCAGCCGGCTTCCTTGTCCGGGCACATGTACAGGAACTCGAAGAAGTTGCCCGAGTCCTCGGTGTCCGAGTGCCAGCCGATCATCTGGATGTCGGCCACCTGGGCGTCGAACTCGTCCCAGTACTGAGCCTTGGGCATGGTCTTCAGCTCCACCTTGATGCCGATCTTGGAGAGCATGGATGCAGCGGCCTCGGCAATCTTCTCGTCGTTCACGTAGCGGTTGTTGGGCGCGATCATGGACACGGTGAACCCGTCGGCATACCCGGCCTCCTTCATGAGGCTTTTGGCCTTGTCCAGATCGAAGCGGGGCGTGAGGGCCGGGTTGTAGCCCAGGTACCCTTCGGGGGAGTTCTGGGCCGCAACCGTGCCCCCGCCCTTCATGATCTTCTCGGCAATGCCCTCGTTGTTCACGGCATGGACGATGGCCTGGCGCACCCTTTGGTCCTTGAAGGCCTCCACCCGGTTCTGGTTGAGCTGGAAGGTGATGACCCTGGTCCCGGACATGACGATCAGGTCGATGCCCGAGGCCCTGTCGATGCGGTCGAAGTCCTGGGGCGGCACGGGCATGATGAAGTCCACGTCACCCGCCAGCAGGGCGGCCACACGGGTGGCGTCCTCGCTGATGGGGGTCAGGATGATCTCGTCCAGATTGCCGCTGTCCTTGTCCCAGTAATTGGGAAAGGCCTTGAGCACCCATTTCTGACCGGGCTCGCGGGATTGGACCATGAACTTGCCCGTGCCCGACTCGTTCTCGTTTGCAAAGGAGTGCTCGGTCTTGACGATGGCGTACTTGGGGTGCCCCCTGTCGTCCAGGCCGGTGTAGAAGTCGGCGTCCATGGGAAAGATGTAGGTCAGCATGTTCACGGTCAGGCCGTAGGGCTTCTTGGTCTTGAAGTCCACGGTGAAGTCGTCCACGGCCAACGGCGAGTAGAAGGGCTGGAACAGGGCCTTGTAGTCCTGGCTCATCTTCAGCCGGTTCACCGTCCAGACCACGTCATCCGCGGTGAAGGTGTTCCCGCTGTGGAACGTGACCCCCTTGCGCAGATAGACGCGCAGGGTGGTCTCGTCGAGCCATTCCCAGCGCTCCGCCAGCCTGGGCTCGAAGTCGCCATCCTGGGTCCAGCGCACCAGGGGGTCGAAGACCATGTGCGAGTACTGGAGCATGCCGCCTGAAAGCTGCACGTGGGGGTCCAGGGACACGGGGTCGGCATCCATGGCCAGACGCAGCGTCTTGGCCATGACCGTGCCTGGCAGAATTAGAAGCAGGGCCGACAGGAGCACGATGCACAGACGTTTGCGGATCATAAGTCCTCCGTTGTGAAGTTGTGTTGGAGAGAGTCATTCTGCCTCCCGGAAAACCCGATGCCCCGGAAAGGCTTCTTTGTTGTACGCCAAAACCGTAATGGCCCTGGTTCATATCACCTCTTCCCGCTCTGAGGCAATGGGTATGGGGTTCCTTCAGCTTTGACAGCTGGGACAAGGGGGCGGGATCCAATCATTTCCGCTCGGGATTGCTGCTTGATTCTCCCCACCCCTGCGGGTACCGACTGGAAAGACACCGCGGCCGTTACGGAGAAAAACCAGGTGGGAGCCCTTGTGGTTCGTCTTCCGAAACGGGCGCAGGTGACGGCGGGGGACCTGCTGATCTGTTCCTGCGTATGTCAAGCCCCATCTCCCGTCCGCGGGCCTGAAACGGGCCTTCGCCCGGACCCAGGCGCAGCGCGGCCATGGGCGTGACCCGGATGGCCGCTTCGGCCTGGACCGGACAGTGGTTCTCGCAGTACCCGCAACCGGCGCACTTGAACTCGTCCACCACGGGCACTGCCGGCTCCACACCTTCTTCCCTGACCAGGCGGATGGCGTCGTAGGGGCAGGACTCGTCGCAGATCAGGCAGGCCCGGCCGTACTCCCAGGCCAGGCAGGTGGAGCGGTCGATAACGGCCGTGCCCATCTTGGCCCAGGCCTTTTCCCCGGGGGGAAGGGGCAGGATGGCCCTGGTCGGGCAGACCTGACCGCAGGCGTTGCACTCTGGTTCGCACGGCCCGCGCCGGGCCACGGCCAGGGGGGAGAACATGCCTGACAGACCGTTCTCCAGCCAGGCCGGCTGCAGCATGTTGGTGGGACAGGCCTTCATGCACAGCCCGCAACGCACGCACCGGTTCAAAAAGTCGATCTCCGGCACCGATCCGGGAGGGCGCACTAGGCCTTCGGGCATGAGGTGCCCCCGCTCGCTCGCCGGCCAGTACTCCCCAAGCCCCCTGCGGCCCGCAAAAGCCAGCACAAGGCCGCTCCCAAGGGCCAGCAGCACCCCCCTGCGGGACGGGGAAGCGCTCTTTTCGGCTGCACGGGGCCATCCCTCTGCCGCAAAGCGTATCGCCCCTTCCGGACAGACCTGTTCACATCTGCGGCAGGCAATGCACTCGCCCCGGGAAACAGTGTCCGGCCTGTCCGAGGGGATGGCCCCCATAGGGCACCCGGCCGCGCAGAGGCCGCAGCTGGTGCAGTCGGAGGACACGGTGCGGGCGATCAGAGGCCGGCGCCCCACCAGGGACAGCACGGCCCCGGTGGGACACAGGCAGCGGCACCAGAAGCGCGGGGACACCCGTGTCAGGACCAGGACGGTCAGGAACAGAAGCACCAGGACTGCCAGGCCGCCGACCAGGGCTTCCTTCTGCCCGGCAAAGGCCAGCGGGGAACCGGACCGTTCCAGAATGCTCCGCGCGGAGGTCTTGAGCGGGCCGGCTGCAAAATCAACCAGGGGCAGGACCACAAGCCCGTAGAAACGAGCCGCCAGGGCTGTGGGAGAGCCCCAGTGGGTGAGGTTGAGTCCGTAGAGTGCAGCCCCTGTCAGCCCGATCAGGATGAGATACTTCCACCGCCGCCATCTCTTGGGGTGGAAGCTGTGCCGGTTCGCCTTCCCGCCCCACAGCGGCCTGACCAGGTCCTGGGTGGTCCCCAGCGGGCAGATGTGGCTGCAGAAAAACCGCCCCAGGAGCAGGGTGGCGCACAGCAGCACCACTGCCGCACCAAAGCCGGCCACCCAGGTCTTGAGGGAAAGCATGGCCCCGAGCCACAGCAGGGGGTCCATGCGCACGAAGGCGTCCACCGGAACCGTGGAGACAAAAGGAGCCGCAGTAAACAGCAACAACCCCAGGAACAGGGAAAACATCAGGATCTGCATCAAGCGGCGGAAGGGCATAAGCAAAGACTTGGTGTTAGGTGTTAGGTGTTTGGGAAAGACAGATGCTTTCCTTCTTGCATTGAGCATTCAGCATTGAGCGAGGCCTCTTTTATTCTTCCTTCCAACTTCGAACTTCGAACTTTCTTTTCTTGCTTCCTGCTTCGAGCTTAGAACTTACCCGGCCTCCACCCTCGACACCTGCAAGTTTTCCACGTCGATCCGTCCCAGCCCCCGCTCGTGCGCGATCTTGAGGTGCTTGACCTGGTCCGCCCTGAGGGACCTGCCGTACCAGCGCACCATCTCGGTCACATAGGCGTCCGCCGCTACCATGTCCCTGGAGGCCACCACCGTGTCCAGGCGTTCCACCTCCCCAGGACCGAACGGGCCGTTGGTGGTCAGTGCCCTGGTGGCGTCGATCACGGCCAGGTCGGCCTTGAGCCTGGTGCACAGGTCCACGATGGCCCCGTGCAGCCCGTACCTCCAGTGCATGACCGAGCGGTCCATGATCAACCCCATCATGCCCTTCATGGACAGGCTGACCCCGGTTGCGCCGTGGTGCTTGGCCACAGGTGCGGCAATGAGCACGTCCGCCTTGAGGACCTCCCTGACGAACCGGTTGGAGCGCATGGACTTCCCTTTTGGAATGTCCGCCTCCTGGTAGAGGTGCTCGCTGACCGCGCCTTGCACCAGGCCCCTGCCCAGAGGCTCGCAGGCTTCCCTGATACCGCTCTGCTGCAGGCAGGCTTCCATCTCGTTCAAGGGGTTGTCCAGCACGAACACCGAGTCAGCACCGGCCTCCTGGCACAGGGCCACCAGTGTCCTGACCACCTCGGGATGGGTGTTGGTGGCGGCTTCCGGGGGGCTGGCAAAGCTCATGTTGGGCTTGATCACCACCCGCTGACCAGGCTTCACAAATCCTTTCATGCCACCCAGCAGCTCGACCGCGGCCCGTGTGGCCGCGGCCGGCCCCCCCGTGGCAACGGCCAGATCGGGTTCGGCTGCCCCGGCCCTGCCCGGTGCGAGCAGCAGGCCCGGCCCCGAGGCCAGCCACAGGGCGCCGCACAGCTGCCATTTCAAGAACCGCCGGCGGGTGCACGCAGTTGTTGCGGGATGCGTGTCCGGAATTGAATGATCCTTGATTCTCACGTCTCCTCCTGCCGGTCCTGCTCCAGGGAAAAAGCCATGCTGTCCCCGGGGCGTTGGTACACGAATATCTGAGAGGGACAGGGCCCGAGCTCCTGCAGCAGCTGTTGCAGCGGGGCGGTCTTCCCGAAGGTGTGCATGGGCACGAACACCCCGGGTTTGACCAGCCTGACGAACTCAGGTCCCCCGGCCAGGTTGGCCAGGCGGTCGTCCACGTTGGAAAAGGCCACCTGCACGTCCTGTCCGGCAACCCGTGTGACTGCATCGCGAAAGAACTCCTCGGTCATGCGCCTGGCCTTCTCGCCCAGGCTGTCCCAGCTCCAGTCGGCCAGGTCGCCCCCGTAATAGACGGTCCGCCCCCTGTCCCTGATGACAAAGGCCACACCCAGGTCATTGCTCATCAAGGTCTCGATGTGCAGACCCCGCCACTGGTAGATTTCATCAGGCTCCACCACCAGGGATCCGGCGGGGACGGAATCCGGAAACATCTCCTGAACATCGTCGGAGACCACGAACCCCAGACTGGCCGCGCCAGAAAGGAGCCCTGGCAGCCCCGGGTCGAAATGGTCCTCGTGGCTGTGGGAGATGAAAACAAGCAGGTCCCTGCCCCGCACCTTCGCAAGGAGCACCCCCCTGGCGGCTTCAGGCAGATGCCCCGGCCCCGGAACGTCGAACAGGAAGCTGCTCCCCGCGAACTCCAGCAGAAAGCAGTTGTGGTGGATGTAGGTGACGACATTGGCCATGGTGCTGCTTCGACCCCGCCCCATTTGGGATTGATTATCAATCTAACGCCTCTTCCCATCCCTGGCAATGATTCCATGCATCTTCCCTGTCTGCTTCGGGATAAAAATCAGTCTGGATATTTGCCCTGGGACCGGCTATGAAACCGGCCTGTGACTTCGGGTCAATCCGTTACAAACCACAGCATACACTCAGGCGTGGATGGATGACCACGACCCGTTCCAATCTGGTCGAGGCCTATGCCCGGCCCAAGATCATGGGCGGGCGAAACAAACGGCACGCCCGCCACGCCCAACGCCGGGACCACCCCAGACAATCCCGGGGGCCGCGGGCCATAGCCCGTTCCGAGGAAAACCAGGCCTCGCTCCTTCTCAAGCTGCTGGCCGAAGAGGTCACCGAAACAGACGCATACCTGGATGACTTGCGTCAGGACCTGCGGCGTCAGGGCGACGTGCACTTCAACAGGATGCACGACCAGGCCAGGGAGGATGCCGACCTGGACGCCACAATTCTCACGAACAAGCTCAGGCGGACCACCTCCCTGAACGCGGTCCTGGCCCACCAGGCCCTGACCAAGAAAAACCCCAAGGACGTCCCGCTCCTGGTCTGCCCCGGCTGCGGCCTGATCACCGTCAAAACCGCCCCCCCCATCTGCCGCATCTGCGGATCCTCCCAGGACAGGTTCAAGAAGGTGGAGTGAAGTGGCAGATCATTTTGATTGGGATGACCGTACCGTACAGATGCAAGCGTACACCTCAGAGTTTTGAATTCACAACCTGGGCCTGCTCAAAAGCTGATCCACCTGAGAATTGTCATGAAAAGAAAATCCATCCCGATTGAACGTGAAAACGATCTTTTTATAATAGTTGTCAGTGTTTTCATTCTGTTTAGTATAACCAGAATGTTTATTGCCGGATCGGGATATTTCAGTTTGGATGCGTTCTTGAAATACAAATGGTTTGGAGAACCCAAAAGTTTTCTTGACCTCTTTTTTAAGTGGGATAGTAACTGGTATCTTTCAATAGTCAAAAACGGGTACTCCTATGTTGCTGATAAACAATCAAATGTTGCGTTTTACCCCTTATACCCATTATTTGTAAAAATAATATCAACAGTTGTAGGAAACACCAAAGCTGTAGGATTTCTTATCTCAAACATAGGATTACTCACTGGCGCCTTCTATCTTTATAGAATTATCCTTCATGAGACAAAGGATCACAACATCTGCCTCATAGGTGTTTTTTTATTGCTGGCCAATCCAATGAGCTTCTTTCATTCAGCTTTCTATGCTGAAGGACTTTTTTTGGGGCTGACAGTCGCTTCGTTCTACTATGCGCTTCAGAACAAGCTTCTTCTGGCAGGGCTGCTTGGGCTATTTGCAACCCTAACTCGGATGTCTGGTATATTTACAATAATTCCAATCGTCTTACAGGCATGCAATATGTCAACAGATTTTTCAAATTTTCAATTACCAAGAGACAGCAAAAAATGGATTTCTATGCTCCTACCGTTCCTCGGAATACTTATATTCTTTACTTTTCTATATCTAAAATTTGGAGAACCGCTTGCCAGCGTCAAGATTCAATACACATGGGGGCGTCAGTTCAACATTTCCAATTTTTTTATAACCGCTTTCCAATTCCCAAAATACTTTACTATTAATTTTGTTTTTTTCCTTTTCATTTCAATCATATCGATAATTCATCTCTTATATATTAAAATTAATATAGCTTATCCTTTATATATACTATTCAGCATACTTCTTCCTCTCACGTCAGGATCTTCAGAAGCATTTCCAAGATATATGAGTGTTGTATTTCCGATTTTTTTATCAATTGCAATTATAATTAAAGACAGACCTTACTTCTATTATGCAATTTATATGCTATTTATCGGACTTCTTAGTCTGTGCACTGCTCTTTTTGTAAATGGTTACTGGATGACTTAGTTTATTTTATTCTAAATTTCATTTTTTATTCTTATTATTTTTTTGTGCAAGATGAAGATAATATTATACTGAGTTGAATAAGCAACGACATGAATATCTCTTTTTACTTCAATTGTATGCGCCCTGCCGGGCGTACTAAAAAATCCCCGGCGCAGATGCACCGGGGACTTTGGGTTGTCTTTGCGGCTCTGCAGTAGCAGCGCCGGTAAATGGGTCAGGACGCGACTTCCTCGAGGGTGATGTCAAAAGTCAGGTCCTTGCCGGCCAGGGGGTGGTTGGCGTCCAGGGTCACGGTGTCGTCGGCGATGTCCACCACTGACACGTTGACCACCCCGCCACCGTCCATGGTCAGCTGGTACATCTGCCCCACCTGGGGCTCCACGTCCTGGGGCATGGCCGAGCGCTCGACCGTGACCTTGCCCTCTTCCTTGAACTCGCCATAGGCCTCGTCCGGCGGAAGGGTCACGGACTTGCTCTCCCCCTCCTCCATGCCCTCGACGGCCTTTTCAAACCCTGCGATGATCTTTCCCTCGCCCAGGGTGAACTCAAGGGGTTCCTCTTGACCTGAAGAATCGAAGACCGTCCCGTCTTCAAGCTTCCCGGTGTAATGGACCTTCACGGTATCGCCTTTCTTTGCCTGTGCCATACGTTCTCCTTGCTTATACTCTGTCATTAAATGGTGTGCCTGCGTGGTGTGCCCACGGCTCCAACTTGATACACTAAAACATTCAGACCCATTCGGCAAACCAGGGCCACAGCCTGCACGATTCTGGACTTTCTCCTGGCATCAAAGGTAAGAAAGAGGCTACGCGAAAATCAGCGAGGAGAAGCTCCATGCGCCGCATACTGCTGACTTTTCTCCTGGCCTGCTTGTGCCTGCCGACCCCCACGCACGCGGCCTCGTTGCGCTGTCAGGGTGAGCTCATGTCGCCGGGCACCATCATGCACAAGGTGCTGCAGCGCTGCGGGCCGCCCCTTGCCAAGTACATGGTCGGTGAGATCGATACGGGACGGGAAACGAGCCGGGGGCGGACTGTCCTGTATATCGAAGAGTGGGTCTACGGCGAGGACAACGGCTACTACATCCTGCGTTTCGAGGGCGGCCGACTGCGTTCCACAGAGTTCGAAAGGGAGTGAACCTCGAACCATGGACCCCGTGACCCACTTCACCACCGGCGCCTTGGCCGGACGCTCCCTGGCCGGCAGGTTCGGGGCCTGGCGCATGTTCCTGTTCTGTGCCGCCGCTGCCTGGCTGCCCGACGTGGACAACCTCTTCCCCCTTGGCATCGAGGGCTACCTGCGCCACCACCGGGCCTTCACCCACTCCGTGTTCGGTCTGCCCCTGCTTGCGCTGGCCCTGGCCGCGGCCTTCCGCCTGTTCTGGCGGGACATCCCCTTCAAGTGGATGTTCTGGATCGGCCTCGTGGTCATGGCCTTGCAGGTCTACCTGGACCTGGCCACGACCTTCGGCACCATGGTGCTCTGGCCCCTGACCGACCACCGCTTTGCCTTTCCAGGGGTGTTCATCATCGACCCCTTGTTCACCCTGACCCTGATCGGCCTGCTGCTGGCCCCGCTGTACAAAAAATCCAGCCGCATGATTTTGGGGCTGACCGGTCTGGCCGTGGCCGTGCTCTACCCCCTGCCCAACTGGGGAATCTCCG
>CAZUBS010000022.1:0-854 GCA_964618595.1 uncultured Desulfohalobiaceae bacterium | reverse complement strand
GTGTGGTCCAGTCCAGACTGGCGCACCGGTTCGAGTCCCAGGCCCCCGGGATCAGGAGCGTCGAGGTGACCACGGACCTGCTCACCCCCCTCTACTGGAAGCTGGTGGCCGACGACGGGGAAAGCCTGTGGATCGGCGGAGTCGGCCCCCTGCCGACCCTGACCCTCTCCGGTCTGGAGGCCTATCCCAAGGCTGACAGGAAGCTGCTGGACCGGCTGGGCGACCAGGCCTCCATCTTCGAGACCTGGGAGTGGTTCGCCCGCTACCCCGTGGTCCAGGAAAATGTTTCCACCCCCGATGGCCGGCGGGTGACCTTCATGGACCTGCGCTTCTACAGCCTCTCCCCTTTGGGAAAAAAGCTCTTCACCGACTATGAACCCCCGTTCACCCTGACCGCGCTGCTGAATGAAAACGGGAGTCTGACCTGGTGGCGCTACGACCGACAGGAAGAAGAGGCAATCCCCACCATCCCGGACTGAGCCCCCCCGGAAACAACCCTGATGTGTCTCGACTTGTCGCAGCCCGTAGAGCAAGGGCCAAGAACCCTGAACAAAACCGAAAAATTTCACCCGGCCAACTTGCAATTGAGAACCAATCTCGTTATTATTCCATTCACCCTGCGTGTATCACTTGACTGTCAAACCTTCTTCAAATTAACACTATATTATACATAACCAGGAGGGCATCCCGACCCTGGACGAGCAAATTTTTGTACCCCGACTGATCATTTTTATTGGTTCTTCGACGTTTGGTGTGGAATTAGGGATATGTTGAAAATTCGATTTTCCAATCATCAAAAATGTTGCTTTAAGGTCATTAGGGCTTGAATTGGAATCCAGGCATATCTTTGTCTG
>CAZUBS010000021.1:0-11887 GCA_964618595.1 uncultured Desulfohalobiaceae bacterium | reverse complement strand
TTCTCTTCCTTTCCATCTCCCCCTTCTCCATAAACATGATCACCATGTTCGCCTTTATCGTCACCCTGGGCATTGTGGTGGACGACGCCATCGTGGTCGGGGAGAACACCTTCCGGTACCGCAAGCAGGGGCTGCCTCCCCTGCAGGCGGCCATTGCAGGGGTGCGGGAGGTCACCATGCCCGTGACCTTCAGCGTGCTGACCAACATGGTGGCCTTCATGCCCATGTTCTTCATCCCCGGCTTCATGGGCAAGATCTTCAAGTTCATCCCCCTGGTGGTCATCTGCGTTTTCGCCGTGTCTCTGATCGAAAGCCTGTTCGTGCTGCCCGCCCACCTCGCCCACCTCAGTGCACGTCCATTGCGTGGCCCGTTGAGGTTTCTGGTCCAATGGCAGGAACGGTTCAGCAGCAGGTTCGAATCCTTCGTGAGCAACCGCTTCGGCGCCCTTCTGGGCTTCAGCCTGCGCCACCGCTATGTGGTCATCGCCCTGGGGCTGGCCCTGATCACGGCAACCCTCGGGTATGTCCGCTCCGGGCGTATGGGCATGGAACTCTTTCCCAGGGTCGAATCGAACTACGCCTTTGTGGAGGCCACCCTGCCCTCTGGAGCCCCAAGGGAGGTCATCCGCAGCGTGGAGAAGCAGCTCTATGACGCTGCCGTCGCGGTAAGCGAGGAAAATGGCGGAGAGCGCTTGGCAGAGGGCTTTCTGACCAGGGTGAGGGAGAACAGCGTCCAGGCCCGGATCTACCTGACCGACCCGGATGTCCGGCCCGTCAGCACCACCGCCCTGACCAATGCCTGGCGGGAACGGGTCGGCCGCATTCCCGGGCTGGAAACCATTGCCTTCCAATCTGACCGAGGGGGGCCGGGTTCGGGAAAAGCCCTGACCATCCAGCTCAGCCACCGGGACAAGGACCTCCTGGAGCAGGCCGGGGAAGATCTGGCCCTGGAGCTTGCGGAGTTCGCCAGCGTCAGCGACATCGATGACGGATCCCCCAGCGGCAAGGACCAGCTGGATATCAGGCTCAAGCCTGCCGGACAGAGCATGGGTCTGACCTCCCGGGAGGTGGCCAGGCAGGTCCGCAATGCCTTTCTCGGTGCAGAGGCGGTGCGGCTTCTGGACGGTCGCAACGAGGTCACGGTCAGGGTCTGGCTCCCCGAGGAGGAGCGCAGGACCCTGTCCACGATCGAGGACATGGTCCTGCTGGCCCCCAGGGGAGAAATCATGCTCTCCAGCGCTGCCGAGATCACCGCGACCACGGCGTACACCACCATCAGCCACGTGGACGGGAGGAGGATCATAAACGTCACCGCCGACGTCACTCCCCGCTCACGTGCCGACCAGGTCACCGCCACCCTCGACAGTCAGGTCCTGCCAAACCTCCTGGGTCATTATCCCGGGCTGACGTACAGCTACCAGGGGCGCCAGGCAGACACCAAGGAAAGCGTGTCCGGACTGATCCGCGGTCTGGGCATGGCCCTGCTGGCATTGTTCGGGTTGCTGGCCATTCCCCTGCGCAGCTATGTCCAGCCCCTGATCATCATGTTCAGCATCCCCTTTGCCATGATCGGCGCCGTGCTCGGGCATCTTCTCATGGGCTACTCCCTGAGCGTGATGAGCCTTTTCGGCATGGTCGCGCTGACAGGGGTGGTCATCAACGGCTCGCTGGTGCTCATCGACTTCACCAACCGCAGGCGAAGGCAGGGGGCTTCCGCCATGGAAGCAATCCACGCCGCCGGCATCCAGCGTTTCCGCCCCATCCTGCTGACCACCCTGACCACCTTTGGCGGGCTTGCCCCCATGATCTTCGAGACCTCGCGCCAGGCCAGGTTCCTGATTCCCATGGCCCTTTCCCTGGGCTACGGCATGCTCTTCGCCACCTTTATCCTTCTGTTCATGGTGCCGTCGGCCTACCTGATCATGGAGGAATGGGCCTCCCTCATGGGCCGTTCAGCTCCCGGGCTGGCCTCCAGATCAGAACCGCCGGGGGGGCAGGAGCCCGGCCCGGTCACGGCAGATGCCGGAGAATAGCCGCGGCTCCGCCTTCATCCACCCTTGTCCGCCCGGTCGTGCGCATCCATGATCTCTTCTACTCTGTTGCGACCGTGCCCAGCACGGTGAACCCGCCCTCCCCTTCGGGGCGCCTGACCACCACAAGCTCCCCCGGGGCCGGGAACACGCCGGTCAGGGCGGTGATGTTGACCTGGTGGGTGACCAGCACCACCGGGGTGTCCAGATCCTGACGGGCGATCCACACCTCCAGCAGGAGCGTCTGAAACTCCTGGCGTTCCCGCTCCCTGAAAAACGAGTTGAGCAGGGGCAGCTGCCTGACAGGGCCGAGGCCGAGCAGGCGCGCCGTCTCCAGGCAGCGGCACCACTGGCTGGAGTAGACCCGGGCCGAGTCGATGCCTCGGTCCCTGAACAGGTCGCCGATCCGCCGGGCCTGTGTGCGCCCTTCCTCGGAAAGATTGCGCTGGGTGGTGCACTCTCCGAGAGTGAACTCCGGGGGATCCCCTGTGCCCGGGGCAAGCGCGTGCCGCAGCAGCACCACATGTCCTCCCGTGGCGACAGCTTCCCAAAGGGAGGCCTGCTCCGCTTTCGCCGGCATGACCAGTGCCAGCAGCACGAGACAAACCTTCCATACCCTTCCAGCCTGCACGAGAAAGCCTGGTTGCATGAATGCTCTCCGGTCCTGTTTTAAAAATCTTGCTTCCAGCTTCTCTCCTTCGCATAAAGCTACGGAGGGCAGGCCAGCTTCCAGCTTCACATCTCCCTGCGGACACGCTGGATGATTTCATCGAGCTGGTGCAGGAAACGCGACCGGTCGCGCCTGGTCAGCGGCGGTGGGCCGCCGGTTCGTTCACCCGCGTCGCGTATCTCCGCCATCAGATTCCGGATCGCGACCGCCTGGCCTATGTTGTCCTCTGTGAACTTCTTCCCATTAGGAGCGAGGACCAGCGCGCCCCTGTTCAGACAGCGCTCGGCCAGCAGGATATCGCTGGTGACCACTATATCCCGGTCCTGCACCTGCTCGACGATCCAATCATCCGCCGCCTCGTAACCACCCGTGACCACCTGGAGCCTGAACCGGGGATCCGCCGGCAGCCGCAGCCGGCAATTGGCCACCAAGGTGACCTCGACATTAAGCCGTGCGGCTACCCGATAGACCTCCTGCTTCACCGGGCAGGCATCCGCATCCACAAAGATGTGCAGCAAGAAAAACCTCCTCGAAAACAACGCCCTGCGCTCAAGCTGCAAGCGTCCTGCCCGAGCTTTGGCCATGCCTTGACATATTCTGGTATATATATTTTGAATCATTCTCAAAGTACATGACCAGGGTTCGCAAACCGCAACTCTGTCACAACCCATGGGTGGGGTATGACGCAAGGCTCTGTCGACAGCACCAAAATAGTATTCAAACGTGGTCCTGCATCGCCCCTGGAGGAGTACACCGTCGATTCCAGGATGCTGGAGATCTATTTCGCCCTTGAGGACAGCAAGACAGTTGGCACGCTTGCCAGGGAGCTGCGTCTTCCGGACCGGGACGTCCTGAAGACCCTCGAGCTGCTCCGTGCCCAAAACCTGGTCTCTTCAGTAACCCAAACACCACCACGATCCCCGCAGCAGCCGCACCCTGCTTCTCACCGGACCCGGCAGTCCCCGAAGAGTTCCGGGCCCAAAACACCTGCCACTCACAAGACAGCGCAAAAAGCCGGCTCGACAACAGGGTCAACAGCAGACCACCACCCCGAAGCTTCAGAGAAACCCGGCCCTTCCCGGTCGCCCGAATCCCCGAAGTCCGCCCGGGCCTCGGCTGACCCTGCTCCCGAGGTCACCAACCCGTCCCCTGAAGTCCCGGCCCGCAAAGCCGGCCGATCCGAGGCGCAAACACTCTTCCCGGACAAAGGGGGCAGCATCGGGGCGGGAAATTTTTTTGATATCGGCAGATCGGCAACACGTACCGAAACCGGTTCACCTTCTTCCAACTATCCCCCCTCACCTCCACAGGACTCCGGTGAAGGGTCGGGAACCCCCCGTGAGGATGCTTCGCCGGAAGCCGCCCAAGCCATCGAGCTCTTCGAGCAGGGTCTTTCCGCCCTGCAGCGCAAGGACTACGAAGAAGCCCTGCGGCTTTTCGAGCTCTCCATCGAGCGCAACCCCGAGAACAGGGCCTGCCGGGCCAACCTGCAGCGGGTAAAAAAAATCCTCGCCCCGGAGGGGCCCTCTGCTTTTGGATGAGCCGGTGTCCCATCCCGCCCGTTCGACCCTGCCGCCCGTCACCATTGTCGGAGCAGGAAACTGGCTGATCTCCTGCGACCGCATCGGGCCGCGCGTGCTGGAGCTGTGCCGGGACCGTTTTGCCTCCGAGGTGGAGCTGTTCAACAGCGGCAGCGCCGGGCTGAGCCTGCTCGACGGTCTCAGGGGGCAGGAGCTGATGCTCATTGTCGATGCCTGCAGTCAGGGCTGGCCCAGCGGTGAAGTCAGGGTGAGGGAAATGGATTTTTCCTCACCGTCTGCCAGGGGGTCGAGCCTTCACCAGATCGGTCCGCTGGAAACCCTGTCCGTGGCCAGGCAGCTCTACCCGGAAAAAATACCCCGGCGGGTGGTCCTGATCCTGGTCGAAACCGAGGGCCTGACGGAGACGGATATCGATCAGGCCTGCACCAGGGTGCTTGCTGCAGTGGACAAGGAGATCAAACTTTGGCGATCGCATGCCAGCGATTGACACTGAAGTCCTCCGCGGCTCAAAATTTTGCAGAGTTTCCGACCGGGAACGGCCCTGCATGATCTTGCAATGCCGTGCCGGCTTCTTTTGTTTCAAAATCATGACAGCCGGGGCACCAGTGGTATTGCGAGCCCTTTCTTCCAAAGCTTTGCTCCAGGCAGACAATCAAGCGGTATGAACCTTGCAAATTCATCATGAATTTTTACCGTAGCCCGGCAACAGAGCATCCGGTTGTCCGTTTTCAAACCATGATCCGAGCAGCCGCAGGCACGCTGTTTCTCAAAAATTGTCTTTGCATCTCGTGAGGAGTGAGACGTGAGCACACCCGACAAATTGAAGTACCTGCAGGGCAGCATGCTGTTCCTGGCCTCGGTCGCCAATGGGCTGGAGGAGCTCGTCGGCAGGGGGGCGTCCAGTGTGACCTTCCGGGCCGGCCGCAACACAGGGCTGAAGACCGCGGTCGCCTCCAAAGAGACGGACATCATCAAGGCCTTTGACGGTGTCCGCGACGAGCTCCACAACATGGGGATCCGCTGGGAGTTCGAGCCCTTCAAAAAACAATCGGAAACAGACCTGATCACCCAGTACGAGGATGGTTCGCAGCTGAAGCTGGTGTTCAGGGATTGCATGGTGCGCTCCTGCCAGTTCTGCTACGGCCATCCCCAGAAGAACTCCCTGTGCATGCTCCAGCATGGCATATTCTGCGGTCTTTTCCAGCAGATCTATGGGGCCTGGGCAGATTACGAGCCCCTGCACTCCGGCGAAAACGCGTGCATCGGCATGCTCAAAATAAAGTCAAAGGGGTAGCTCTCATGGGCGCGAAACCCAAGCTCTCTGTTGAATGGCTGTCCGTCTGCTCCGGGTGCGAACTTGGAATCGTGGATCTGCACGAAAAGCTTCTGACCGTCCTGGATCAGGTCGAGCTGGTGCGCCTGCCGATCCTGATGGACACCAAGGAGTATGTCCCGGCGGATATCGGCATCCTGACCGGCTCCATTCGAACCGATCACGACCTTGAGGCTGCACGCAGGATGCGGGAATCCTGCAAGCTGATCATGGGCTTTGGCACCTGTGCCGTGTATGGAGGGCCCCAGGGGGCCTCCTATGCCCACACCAACGAGGAGCTCGTCGAGGCTGCTTTCGTGAACAACCCCACCACCACGACCCATTTCGTGCCCACGGACGTGCCCAGGCTCCTGGACCAGACACGGCCCGTCGATTCCGAGATCGCGGTCGACCTGTACATGCCGGGCTGTCCGCCGCACGCGGCTTTCATCTTCGAAGGGCTGGTCTCGCTGCTCAAGGCCCAGGACTCCAAGATCGGGAGGCAGTCTGTCTGCAACCGTTGCAGGCGGGTCATGAAAAAGACCGAGGTGGACACGATCCAGCGTTCCATTGACCGGGAGTTCGATCCAGAGATCTGCTTTCTTTCCCAGGGCTGCCTGTGTTTCGGTTCGGTCACCCTGGACAGGTGCCTGGCTCCCTGCCCCGGCAATGGGGTACCCTGCTTTTCCTGCGGCGGGCCGACCACCGACGTCATACTCGAACCACAGAAGGACGTCCGCAGCCAGGTGGCCCTGCGCATGGCCCACCTGACCGAGATTCCGTACGACGACATCGTCCATTCCATCGAGGAGCAGGCCAAGACACACTTTGCCTATGCCATGGCCTCCCCTGTCTTTCGTCAGAAACCCACCTTTCTGCTCAAAAAATGGATGAAGACATCCCAATCAGCGTAAGGAGCACCAGCGTGTCACGCCAGATTGCAATCGATCCCATCACCCGCATCGAGGGCCATGCCAAAGTGCTCATCGATGTGGATGACGACAACACGGTTTCCTCGGCCATGTTCAAGGTCATGGACTTTCGGGGGTTCGAGGCCTTCCTGCAGGGAATGCAGGTCGAAATGATGCCCACCCTGACCGCCCGTATCTGCGGCACATGCCCCGTGACCCACCATGTGGCCGCCTCCCGCGCCGTGGACAAGGTCTTCGGGGCCACGCCTCCCAGAACGGCTGAGCTGATGCGCTACATCCTCAACCTGGGGGGGCTGGTCAGCTCCCATGCGGTTCACTTTTTCGCCCTGGCCGGACCGGACCTGCTCATGGGACTGGACGCCGATCCCGCGGAGCGGAACATCCTGGGCATGGCCAAGAAGTACCCCTCCCTGGCCAAGGGCGCGCTGCGCCTGCGGACCATCGGCCAGCAGATCGTCGAGCTGGTGGGTGGGCGGGGCACCCACCCCGTGGCCAGCGTTGCAGGAGGCATGGCCGAACCACTGGGCAAGGAAAAGATCGAGAGCCTGCAGAAGCTCACGGCCGAAGGTCTCGAACTTGGCCAGAAGCTCTTTTCCGCGTCCAAAAAGATCCTCTCCAACCACAAAAACACCCTGCTGTGCTCCATTCCCCAGGAGACCCACTCCATGGGGATCGTCAACAACGGGCTGCTTGACTTTTACCAGGGGAGCCTTCGCTTCATGAAGTCCGACGGGACCCATCAGGACTTTGACGAGGACACTTGGGCCTCGGTGATTTCCGAGCAGGCGGTGGATCACTCCTACGGGAAATATGTCTTCTGCAATCTTGCCGGGGAAGACCTTCCCTACCGTGTCGGTCCCCTGGCCCGGCTCAACTGCGTGGACAGCATCGACACCCCCCTGGCCAACCAGGAGCTGGAGCAGTTCCGCGCGGATCTCGGACATCCCTGCCACCAGACAGTAGCCTATCACTGGGCCCGGATGATCGAGCTCCTGCACGCCGTGGAAAAGCTTGCACTGCTCGCTGCCGACGAAGAGCTTCGCAGTGATGACGTCCGCTCCCCCCTGGGAACGCCGCGAAATGCCACGGCCCATGTCGAGGCCCCCCGGGGATTGCTCTTCCACGACTACCAGGTCGACTCCGATGGGATCGTGACCCGTGCAAACCTGCTGGTGGCCACCCAGCAGAACCTTTCGGCCATCAATGAAACCATCCGGCTCTCGGCCCAGCACTATCTCGACAGATCAGACAACGAGCTGCTCAATGCCATCGAGTTCGGCATCCGCTGCTACGACCCCTGCCTCTCCTGTGCCACCCACAGAGTAGGGGAGATGCAGCTTGAGGTCCTGGTCCGCCACCAGGGAGAATTGATCCGCCACGCCAGGAAATAGGTGAACGCTCATGCCCACAGTACAGATTTCGGAAAAAGGGTGCCGGGGGTGCACGCTCTGCGTGGACATCTGCCCCGTGGACGTTTTTGAATTCGACACGGCTCGGAACCTGGCCACGGTGAGCTGCACCCAGGACTGCATCGGGTGCCTGTCCTGTGTCTATGCCTGCCCTTCCCAGTGCATCGGCGTGACTGACGTGCACATGATCCGTCCCTTCCACAGGATCGAGGAGAACGTGGCCCTGGTGAACCAGTTCCTGCAAACCAAACCGGCCACGGAGGATCTGACCGGGGAAGAGCTGGACCAGGCCTACCATGAGGTCGGCATCCTGCTCTCTGCCTTTGCCGGGGCCATCACTGAAATCCTGGGGCGGGGACACAAGTCCGTGGGGCGCCGGGCCGGCACCGTGGCCGCGGCCCACCTGCCCGAAATGTACGAGGAGAGTGTCCTCAACGAGCTGCTCGAGCACATGCACGCCCGTCTGGGAAGCAGCTTTGACTTCCGTCACGAAATCTCCGAGCAGGACGTCAACCTCACCGTCCAGCCCTGCGGGCTGCTCCAGGCCGTCAAGAATGCCGGTGAAACACCCGGGGAATCAGTTCTCTGCCTGCTCTTTCATGAGTATTGGGCCGCGCTCATCAGCTCCTTCACCAACCAAAAGTACACCTATTCGGTTCTGGAGGCCGGCGACAAGTGCGCCCTGGCTCTGAAGCCGGCGCTGTGAACGACCGGCACAGGGCTCCCCGCACCAGGTCGGGCCACCGCCTGGCAGGGAACCCGCCGCTGCCGTGCACCATACAGACACAGGAGACGTGGTCCGAGAGAGGACAACCCGCAACCACATTATCAGCAACAGACAGGGGGTGAACCGTGGCTACGAAAACAGAAAAAATCACTGAGATCCTGCGTGGTTTGAGGGTCAGCTCACCCGATATCTTCGGGGCGGCAGTGGTCAGCCTGGACGGATTTCTCATCGCTTCCGTGGCCCCATCTGAAATCGACGAGGAGCTGGTGGCCGGCATGTCCGCAGCACTTTTGGGTACCGGCGAAAGGATTTCCTCCGAGCTGATGCGCTCCCCTCTGAAACAGATCTACGTCAAGTCGGACAAGGGGTTCGTCATCCTCAACTCCGTGGGCTCGGAATCCGTTCTGGTGCTGCTGGTCTCCAGTGAGGCCAAGCTGGGCCTTATTTTTCTGGAGTTGCGGCGGATGGTGCCCGAGCTGCAGAAAGTCATCTAACCGTCCAGGCTGCTGACTTGAAGCGAAAACAGATCGCCCTTGTGGTCCGGCTCCTGCCTCTGGGCCTTGCGGACCTGCTCTACCCCAACCTCACGGTCCTGCCCTCTCTGTGGGCAGGGCCGGATGTTGTGGCCCGAGCGCAGCCCCCGGCGCAGGCGCACCTGCCAGCACAGCCGCAAACACGGCAAACCGTGGTTGCAATGCCCGCCCCCCACCCCTCTTCCACGGCCGGAAAGGAAGCCCACCCGGCTCAGGGCACAACCAAACCAACCACCGCGGCCGCCCTTGATGGGACGGACACGGAAGAGGGTGCTCCCGCCCCGGCACGGGACGTTGCAGGGGAAGCCCTAGAGGAAACTGCACAGCTTGTGCGGGAAACCGTCCTGCACTTCCCCCCCGGATCCTGGACCCTTACCCCTGAGCACAGGCAACGGCTGAAGGACCTCCTTGCCGGCTTGAACAACCAGGGCAGTCTCCGGGTGGAAATCCACGGGCATACCGACAGAACAGGCGCGCAAGGCTTCGACAACCAGCTTCTCAGCCGGCAGCGGGCCGAATCCGTGGCCTCGTTTTTGATTCAAAACGGGGTGGAGCAGCAACGGGTCACCATCAGCGGGCATGGGTCGTCCCGACCCGTGGACCCGGAGAGCAACCCGGCGGCCTGGGCACGGAACCGGCGAGCGGAAATTCAAATTTTCAAAGGTATGCCATGACCCTCACACCAGAGATCATCGCCGGGCTCAGCTCCTTTGCGGGGGCCCTCCTGTTCTTCGGAGCCGGTTTCTTCATGGCCAGGCTCAGGAGCCGGCCGGCCAGTGACGACGTTTCGGAAATCGCCCCTGCGGCCGATTCCGGCACCAGGGAGGACCTGCTGGAAAAGGTGAAGCGTGAGCTCGCGTCAGCTCAGGACCAGCACAGGTCCGTGCAGCGGGAAAACCAGGAGCTCGAGCGGGCCAACGCAAAGCTCAGCGCGGACAACAAGGCCTTTGTGGCCGCTGCCCGGACCCGGTTTCTGAAGATGAAGAAGCAGCTGGACGAGGCAGTATCCGAGAGCGCTTCACTGAAGGCCCGGATGGAGGAGCTGCGCGAGCACTCCGCATCCAGTGACACGGTCACGGAAGAGATGCTCATGGAAAGCTCCAGCCTCAAGGAGGCCCTCACCCAGGCCGAAAAGGAAACGGCCGAGCTGACCGCCAGGCTTTCGGAGCTTGAAAACACCAACCATGAGCTCATGATCAAGGCCCGGAAGCTGGACGAACAGGGCGAGGAGCTGGACGCGCTCCGGGCTGAGAGCGGCCAGCTCAAATCCAGGCTGGCAGAGATGCACTCCCTGCAGGAAGAGCTGGAACGGTTGCAGAACGAGAACGCCAGGCTCCTTTCCATGGGCATCGTGCTGCAGGAGCCACCCCGGGAACCTGTTCTGGCCCCCTCGATGGACGGCATTGGCGGCGCCAGCCAGAAGCTGGTCAGCCACCTCTCCCAGGAGAAAACGTCCCGGGGAGTGGTCATGGCGGATGAGCTGGGACTGCCCATTGCCGGAACCGGGGAGCATGTGGAAGCCATGGCAGCCATGGCGGCCATCTTCTCCACGGTCAGCAGCAGGATCGAATCCATGCTCCCCTTTGGCCTGACCCGCAGCATGACCATCAAGAACACCGACGACCTGACCATCACCCTGCAGCCAGTTGACCTCGACCCTGACAGGGTGATTGTCTGCTCACTGTCGGTCGGCCCGGGGCCCAGCCGGGATCAGGTCCTCACCCTCCTCGAGGAGGATGCTGCAGACTGACCGCGACATGTTGAGCCGTCTCCGCGGGTTGGCGCACCAGGGGAGCTCCTCGTGCGTCACCCCGCCCCATCCTCCAGGCCAGACTTCCAGTACCCCATAATCTGTCTCCCCATTACGAACTCACCCAGGTGGTAGGCTGTGTGGTCCACCACAAGCAAGGCCTCGCGCAAGATGCTGTTGCCGGACATGTGCTCCACCGGCTCGAGCACCTTGCAGCCCGGTTCCTCAATGAGCTGGACAAGCTGTTCCCTGTCGTCCAGGAATTGCTTAACCGTCGTATTTACGGCTGCCCTGTCCGCCTCTGCATCCTGGTCCGGCCAGTATCCGTTGGGCCAGGTAGGGGAGGTGTGTCCCGGATCCTGGATGTAGCGCAGGATGTCCCACTGTGCGATGCGCATGTGCTCGAGCATGTGCCAGAAGGTGTAGGGCACGTTGTCGGGCTTGACGTTCATGAGCGCCTCGGGAAAGTCCGCAACGGCCTCTTCAAAGGAGATGTGAGCGCCTTCGCCCTCAAGGGCCGGGATGATCCGGCGCTTGGCTTCAGCGTTGGCCGCGGCCAGGTCGAATGTCATGGGGGCCTCCTCGTGGGGTGTTTTTTGTGGACTTGGTGGACGGTGTGGACAGGTCTCGCTTCCGCCTGCCCGGCGGCGTGCCCGCTGCACATCCGCCCCGTGCAACATTGCTCCACGGTACCCCTTCTTTTCTTCATCAGTCCACTCTGTCCACCAAGCCCACGCCGTCCACTTCGTCCACCCCACCTGCTTCCAAAACCTAGCCAAGCAGGACGTTCATTGACCTTTGTCTGGACTCGGCGCACATTTGCCCGACCGCAATCCGCAGATACCTCGGAGGACCCCCCATGGACGTGGACATCAAGACCCTCAATCCCAAGATTATGGCCCGGGGCAGGGAGTTTTTCGCCAGCATCAGCGGCGAGGCGCCCTCGGTGTTCAACAAGAGCTGGTGGACGGGCAAGGTCATGG
>CAZUBS010000020.1:0-12276 GCA_964618595.1 uncultured Desulfohalobiaceae bacterium | reverse complement strand
GGGTTCTTTTTCAGGGCGGAAGCAGCGGCTTCCCTGGCCGCGGTTGCCCGTCCCTGGCGGAGCAGGATGGCGGCCAGGCGGGCGTACTCGTGCTCGCCCGCGCCAAAGCGGCGCATGACCGTGGTCACGGCCTCCTCGGCCTGCATCCATTGCCCCAGCATCTCCTGAACAGTGACCATCTGGGCATGGGGCGAAGGGTTTTTGGGGTCCTGCTCCATGGCCATGCGGAAGTAGGCCTCAGCATCGGCCGCCTGCCCGTGCTTGAGGAGCATGTTGCCGATGTACAGTGCCAGCCCTGGCTGGTCCTGGTGCCTCTGGAGCAAGAGCCGCAATGCCTTGCGCGCCTCGAGGTGCTGCTCCTGTTCGAGCAGGCTGGAGGCGGCTGAGAGCTGCGCGTCGATGTCCTGCACGCTGGCCAGGGTCTTTGTGTACTCGGCCTTTTCAATGGCCCCGAGTATGGTGGCCTGGAGCTTTCTCAAGCTGGACAGCAGGGCTTCTGCCTCGGCAGGCCTGAACACAAGACCGCGGGGAAAAAGCTTCGTGACCGTGGGCAGGGTGCCGAAGCCGTGCAGCACCTCGTTGAGCAGGCCCTCCACCTCGTACTTTTCCTGTCCGATCAGCCGGGTGCGGCCGTGGAGCTCGAGCCCCGCTATCAGAGCTTCCAGTGCCTTGAGCAGGTCGCTCCCCCTGACCGCCACCCGGGCCCGGCCGAGCTGCTGCTTGATGTCCCTGGCCGAAGACATGGCTCCCCCCTTTGTGCGGGTGTGCTGGATGAAGAAGGAAAGCTTTTAGTGACACAGCTGTGCCAAGGACACAATCAGTGCCCAGGGCAGAGCATTGATACGCTTTACCGGCGCTTGAAAAGCCTTTCCAGGTCAGGAGGGGAGAAGCGCACGGCCACGGGCCTGCCGTGGGGGCAGTGGTGGCTGTCCCGGGTGCTCTGCCAGGCCTCGAGCAGAGCCACGGCCTCGTCGGTGCTGAGCCTGTCGCCGGCCTTGATGGCGGTGCGGCAGGCCATCATGGTCCACAGGTCGTCCAGGTCTTCCGCCGGCCCGCTCAGAGCTTCCTGGAGAAATGCCCTGGCCTGCCCCGAGCTGAGAATCGAGGGGATGGTGCGCACCACCATGAGCCCGGGTTTTGGGAGCTCAAAGCTGAAACCCAGGCCACGCAGGGTCTGGGACAGGCTCTGAAGCCGGGTCTGCTCGGCCGGATGGAGGCTGAGCTCCATGGGCAGGGCCAGGAGCTGGGCCTGGTCATTCTCCCCCCCCCTTTTGTAGGCCGCAAAGAGGACCCTTTCGTGGGCGGCGTGCTGGTCCACCAGGACCAGGTCCCCTGTGCCCTGGCGGCAGACCAGGTAGGTGTCGTCGATCTGGCCAAGATAGTGGAGCTCCTCCCTGCCGGGGAGGTTTGCGGCTGGCCGTGGTGCACCCCTGTCCGGCCGCACGGGGGGAAGGTTGCGTTGTTGCGGGTAATCTTCCCGCAGCCCCGGTTTGGTTTCCTCCAGGAAGGTTGCGTAGCTCAAGAGCTTGGGAGGTGGTCCTTCCCGGTTGCGGTCTGCGTCAGCCGGGGAGTCGGTGCGGAGGGTGCCTCCCTGGCCAAGAGCCTGATCAAGGGCCAGGCGGATGGCGGAGCGCACCAGGGAAAAGACCATGGACTTGTCCCGGAAGCGCACCTCGGTCTTGGCCGGGTGGACGTTCACGTCCACCTCTTGAAGGGGCAGGGTCAGGAAGAGCACTGCCTGGGGGGACTCCCTGGAGAGGAGCCTGCCCTTGTACGCTTCGCGCAGGGCCTTGAGCAGCACGGGATCCTTGACCGGTCGCTGGTTGACGTAGAAGAAGATGCGGTCCGGCCTGCCCTGGGCCTGGTCCGGGGATCCGGCCAGGCCGGTGACCTGCGCGCCTCCGGATGCATGACGCACCGGCAGGAGCGAGGCAACGATCCTCTCCGGCCACAGGACCTTCAGCCGTTCGGACAGGCTCTGCCCGGAAAGGAAACGCAGAGACGGCCGGCCGCCGATTTCCAGTTCCAGATCCTTGTCCAGGTGGGCCAGGGCCAGGCGCTCGACCACCTCCCTGCAGCGCTTGGACTCCGTGGCCATGGTCTTGAGGAACTTGAGCCGGGCCGGGATGTTGGCAAAAAGGTCGCGCACCTCCACATGGGTGCCCCGGGGCAAGGCCGCGGGCTGCTGCTCCAGTATTTCCCCGAACTCCACCAGGATCCGGGCCGCTTCCACCGAGCCGGGCTGGATGGAGGTTATGGACAGCCGGGCCACAGCGCCGATGCTCGGCAAAGCCTCGCCCCGGAAGCCCAGGCTGGTGATGCGGGAGAGATCGTCGGCCGAAGCAATCTTGCTGGTGGCGTGGCGGGTCACGGCCAGGGGCAGCTCCTGCGGGGCCATGCCCACGCCGTCGTCCTGGATCAGGATCCTGCTGCGGCCTCCGGCCTCGATGGCGATCCTGATCCGGGAGGCCCCGGCGTCAAGGCTGTTCTCCAAAAGCTCCTTGACCACGCTGGCCGGGCGTTCCACCACCTCGCCAGCTGCGATCTGGTTCTGCAGGGCAGGAGGCAGGACGCGGATCACCGTCGCCTCCCGGGGCGGGGAAGAGCTGTTGCATGCCCGGTTGTGCAGCTTCGAAGGCAATCGTTCATTTTATTCGAGGTCGGCCCGCACCGAGCTGCCCAGTGACCCCAGCTCGAGCAGGTTGAGCCGGAACTCGATGCGGTTCTCATCGGGCGAGGCATCGAGCAGGGCATCCACGCTCCAGCACTGGGAGGCGTAGGTCAGGCCGAAGGTGGTGGCGATGTTCTCGTCCTCCTCCAGGTCGCGGTGATAGGAGGCGCGAACGGTCCAGGCCGGGGAAAGGGCCAGCTCCCCGCCAACCCTGAAGACGCTCAGGGGGTCCAGGTCAACGGTCCCCGCGGCAAACTCCTCAAACCTGCGCCTGCGCCAGATGTCATTCTCCACCTCATCGCTGCGGTAGTCCAGGCCGAAGTAGGCAAACCCGCGCTCCGGGAGGGTGAGCCTCAGGAAATGTTCGTGCTCTGTGACCGTCCCTTCATAGTGCGAGTACCAGGTCCGGTTCCAGAGGCTGAACCATGGGGTGGGCTTGACCCGTACTTCGAGCAGCAGCTCTGAAAAGGGACGGGCGGGAAAGCGGTCCAGGTCGCGGTCCCGGTCGTCTTCCCTGAAATCGTAGCTCTGCTCCAGCCTGACGCGCAGAAAGTCGAGGTAGTCCGTTTTGAGACCGTACTGGTCGTCTGCCGCAGCCAGGGGGACCACGGAGTCCCTGCGCCAGGTCAGGACGTTTGTCAGGCAGGCGGTGACCATGTCCCTTGGTTCGATACGGTCCACCCGGTCGAAAAAGGGCAGGTCCGACTGTCGCCGGTCAGGGATGTAACTGTACTCGACCTCGGGACGGATGCTGTGCTTGAGCCTGGTCCAGCGGCTTTGACCCTGCGTGCTTTCGCCCGGTTCCGGGGAAGGGCTGAGGTCGAAAACCCTGAAGGCCTCGCTAAAGGCCTGAACCTGAAGATCGAACAGGCCCCTGTCCAGGTAGGAATCGTCTTCGTCCACATTTGCCGGGGCGTCCTGGAAGCGGTCGATGGCGTAGAGGGTCTGGCGCCAGCCCACCGTGGGGATGATGGTGCCGTACGGGGAGGTCAGGGGCAGACTGAGCCTGGGGTGGAGGTCGAGCCTGACCCCTGTGGTGCCCCGGCGGCGCCAGAAATAGGTCAGCTCGTTGCGCGCCTCCCACTCAAAGGGGCTGGTGGCCAGCCGGGACTTGTAGAAGTTGAAGTTCAGCTCGGGCAGGCGTTGCAGGGTGGGGTCGTCCCCCGAGTCGAGGTTGTCGTTCCTGTAGCGCAGGTTCTGGCCGTACTCCACCCTGGACTGGAACCCGACGTCGGTCCAGTTGCGGGCCAGGGTCCAGACCGAGGTGCGGGTCAGGTCGTCCTTGTCGTCGATGTCCCGGCCAAACTCCTTGAGCAGGGTGTCCCTGCTGTGCTCGAAGCCGGACAGCCCGTCGTCGAACTCGCGCAGGTAGTTCTGGTCGGAGACCCAGTCCAGATCGAGCTTGGTCTCCCAGCGGGAGTGCGGGAGGTAGGCGTTGAACTTGCTGCGGATCCAGTAGCGGTCGTGATTGGGCCTGACCAGGCCGTCGTTGTCGAACTGATCGTCCTCGTCCTTTTCGGTCGAAGCGCTCTCACGGTCCGAGAGCCAGTCGGCCCGCCACCAGCCCTTGCTGTCCAGGGTCGGGGTGTGGCGAAACTCCGCGCCCAGCATCAAGCCCCGTTCCGACATGCCGTTCAGATAGAGGGTGAGATCATTCTCCTCGTCCAGCACATGGTAATAGGGCAGGTTCACCCCGGTGCCGAGGCGCGAGCTGGCAGAGAACTCCGGAATCAGGAATCCGCTCTGGCGGCGGGTCTTGACCGGGACCACCAGGTAGGGTGAGTAGAGCACGGGCTGATCCCGGACCAGGAAGCTGGTGGAGCGCAGGCTGGCGTATCCATCCAGGGTGATCTCCCCCTGCCCGGCCCGGATGGACCAGTCCGGGGGGCTGCCTTCGCAGGATGTGACCGTTGCCGTTTCAAAGCTGTAGGTGCCGGGCCCGGTCTTTTCCAGCCGCTCTCCCTCGAAGATCAGCGACGGGTCCTGGACCCGGATGATGCCCTCTTGCAGCCAGCCGACCTCGTTTTTCAGGTCGAACTCGGCCTGTTCCGCTTCCAGGTAGTCCCCTTCCCAGTGGGCCTTGACGTCGCCCTCCAGGTAGACCCATTGTGTGTCCCAGTAGTAGCGTGCATACTCGGCCTGCAGTGTGCTGCCTTCCTTGGTGAGCAGCACGGAGCCCCAGGCTTCGGCCATCTCGAGGTCCTGCTGGGTGACGATGCGGTCGGCGCTGAGATGCCAGGGCGTGGACGGGTCGGGATCCTGTATCTCGATGGGCAGCTGGGCCTGTGCGGGAAGCCAGAGACAGAGAGAAGCCCAGCAAAGCCACAGGATCACGGCTGGGGAACGTTGCAGGACAGGGCGTCTTCGAGGCTTTGGTCGGGTTTTGGGCATTCGTGGCATCCGTCGGCATCAAGTGGGTCTTCAGGGGGTCTTCAACCTTGGGTCTGCGACCCTTGTTTTCAGGATCAGCCGCGACAGCAACGGCCTAGCACAGCTTGTCTGAAAAGCATAGATGCCGGCAGGGCGGAAACAGAAGCTGCACGCCGCATTTGCTGCGGCTTCTCCGGGATCAGAGCATCCTTTTTTGTGGGGGGAAAAATGAGCCTTTGGTACAATATGGTCACGGCCCGTATCGATCTGTCCTGCATCGAGCACAACTACCGCCTGCTGCTGGGAAAAGGCACCGAGCTGATACCGGTGGTCAAGGCCGATGCCTACGGCCATGGCCTGGGGCCTGTGGCCAATCGGCTGGAAGGGCTGGGTGCCGGGCATCTGGCCGTGGGCACGGTCAGCGAAGGGGCGGCGCTCAGGCTGACGCCCTACAGCGGGAAGATCACCTCGCTGCTCGGACCCCAGACGATCGAGGATTACGACCTGGTGCGGTCCTTTGACATCATACCGGTGGTCTACCGCATGGATCAGCTCCAGGAGCTTGCAGCCCGTGCTTTGCCCGGGAACAGGCCCCAGGAGGTGGTCCTCAAGTTCGCCACCGGCATGAACAGGCTGGGGTTTGCACCCGATGCGCTGGAGGCGGTTGTTGCCCTGCTGCGTCAAACCCCGGGACTGCAGCTGCAAGGGGTCTGCTCCCACCTGTCCAGTGCCGATGTCCCTGCCGATGCTTCCGTGGTTGCGCAGGGAAAACGCTTTCAGGAGCTGTGCAGGGCATTGGGGGAGGCCGGGTTCACCTTCCAGGCCAACCTGGCCAACTCAGCAGCCCTGCTGGCCTGTCCCGGGCTGCAGCTGGACGCCCAGCGGCCGGGCATTGCGCTCTACGGGGCCAACCCCTTCCACGGCACCCCCTGGGAGGACAAGGGAGAGGGGCTCAGGCCGGCCATGTCGGTCGCTGCACCGGTGGTGTCCGTGCACCCGCTGCGCAAGGGGGAGGGCATCAGCTACGGCCTGACCTACGTGGCAGAAAAGGACATGACCGTGGCCATCGTGGGGGTGGGGTATGCGGACAACTACAGCCGCGGCTTGTCCGGCCGGGCCGAGATGCTGCTCAACGGAAACAGGGTCAGGGTCCTGGGGCGGGTCTGCATGCAGCTTACGGCGGTTGACGCGAGCGGGGTGCCAAAGGTTGCGGCCGGGGACCCGGCGTTTGTGCTTGGGGGCGGCTTCAACGGGGTCACCCCGGAAGAGCTCGCGGGGTGGTGGGGAACCATTCCCTACGAGGTCTTCTGTCTGCTGGGGCAGAACCGGAGGGAGTATCTGGACGGTCCACGGGGTGTGAACCGTCCCTGACACCTCCATGCAGGCAAAATTTCAGGGCACAGGTCACCTTCTCCTGCCGGAGCCCTGTCGCCTGGGTTTCCCCCTTCCAGGGGGGCGCTGCTGCCTTGTCTTTTCCTGGCCGGACCCTGCAACCTCCGGTTCCGGAGCGGCGGATTGCAGGGACTGCTGGTAGAGGTCATCCAGGAGCATGGCCAGCAGGTGCAACCCTTCCTCGTCCTGGGCAAACCGCCTGGCAGAGGGGATGAAACGGGTCACCCGCTGGGCCTGTATCTGGGACAGCTTGCGGCGTTTGTGCTCCAGCAGGGCCGTGAGCCTGGTCTCGATGGCAGAGATGACCTCCTCTTCCTCGGGGGCCTTGCGCTCCACCATGTCGATGCCGTAACGGCGGGCGATGCGCTCCATCTCCAGCCGCTCCATCTTGTCCACCAGGGTGATGACGGTCCCGGTGGCCCCGGCCCGTCCGGTGCGCCCCCCGCGGTGGATGTACGACTCCGGGTCCTGGGGCGGCTCGTAGAGAAAGACGTGGGACAGCTTGGGGATGTCGATGCCCCGGGCGGCCACGTCCGTGGCCACCAGAAAGCGCAGGCTGCCCTTGCGCAGGCGCCCCAGCACCTGTTCCCGCTTGCTCTGGGTGAGGCTCGAGGAGATTTCCTCGACATCGAAGCCGTACTGCTTGAGCACCGTGGTCAGATACTCGACGTTGTTCTTGGTGTTGCAGAACACAATGGCCGCGGACGGGTTCTCGATCTCGATCAGGCTGATCAGGGCCCGGTCCTTGTTCATGGACGGCACCTCGCAGACCTCGTGCTCGATCTCGGCCACGTGCACCTGTTGCCCGGACAGGCTGATCAGCTCGGGCTGGTGCAGGAACTCCTCCGCGAGCCGGATCACGGTCTGGGGGAAGGTGGCCGAGAACATGGAGGCCCTGGGGCGTTTGCGGGGCAGATAGCGCTGGATGTCCTTCATGTCCGGGTAGAAGCCCACCGAGAGCATGCGGTCGGCCTCGTCGAAGATCAGGACCCTGAGCTGGTCCAGGATCAGGGAGTGCTTCATGAGGTGGTCCAGCACCCGCCCGGGGGTGCCCACCACCAGGTGGGCGCCCTGCTTGAATGCCTCGAGCTGGGCTTGGTAGCCGACCCCACCGTAGACGGCGATGACCCGGAGCCCTTTCTCGCCGATCAGCAGCTGCGCCTCCTCGGCCACCTGGCGGGCCAGCTCCCGGGTGGGCACCAGCACCAGGGCCTGGCAGTGGGCTGCTGAAGGGTCGAGCAGCTGGATGAGGGGCAGGACAAAAGCGCCGGTCTTGCCGCTGCCCGTCCGGGCCTGGACCATGATGTCCCGTCCGGCCAGAAGATAGGGGATGGTCTTCTTCTGGACCGGCATAAGCTCGCTCCACCCGGCCCGGGTGCAGGCATCTTGCAGGGGGGGCGGCAGTTCTTGGAGGGAAGTGTCTGGAAAAGCGTCCCCTTTGGGGGATTGTTGGTGCTGTTCGTTGGTCATGGTGTCCCTTTGCGAGTTTTGGTTGGCAACCGCCTGTAGGAACATGCGCTTCTTGATGGGAGGCGTCCCGGGTTGCCGGTATGGGATCGAGAAACAATCAAGCGCTTGCCGGGGCAGGAATAGCGCATAACCGGGAAAGAAAAAAGGGCCTGCGTCCACGCACCCTTCGGCACGCGGTTGACAAGGCGGGATTGAGCCGCAAAGAGGCGGTGGTGGAAAACCTCTTGAAGAAACGCACCGAGAAGCGGGAGCCGCCCTTCAAGACAGGGTAATGAGGCCCGGCCCCTCACAGGTATGCTGTCGGGGCAGGGTCACTGTCTTGTTTTCGTTGCCATGGCGTGGGTCAGGCGGTCGATGACAATGGCCAGCAGAACAATGGACAGCCCCGCCTCCAGGCCCTGGCCCACGGCAATGCGGTTGATGGCCAGGAGAACCTCCATGCCCAGCCCTCTGGCTCCGATCATGGAAGCCACCACGACCATGGCCAGGGCCATCATGGTGGTCTGGTTGATGCCCACCACGATAGTCGGCCGGGCCAGCGGCAGCTGTACCTTGAAGAGCGTCTGCCAGGGAGTCGCCCCAAAGGCGATGGCGCACTCCAGCAGCTCGTGGTGGACCTCCCTGATGCCCACATTGGTCAGCCGGATGATGGGGGGCATGGAGTAGATGATGGTGGCGAACAGGGCCGGGACTTTGCCCAGGCCAAAGAGCATGAGCACCGGGATGAGGTAGACGAAGCTCGGCATGGTCTGCATGGCGTCCAGGATGGGGCGCATCAGGGCCTCGAAGGTGTCGCTGCCCGACATGAGGATGCCCAGGGGGATGCCCAGGGCCAGGGAGATGATCACCGCTCCGGAGACAAGTGCCAGGGTGGACATGGCCTCGGGCCAGTATCCGAAGCTTCCGATAACGAAAAGCATACCACCCAGGATCAGGCCTTTCCACAGCCTGCCCATCAGCCACCAGCCGGCGAAAACAACGACCCCGATGAGCACGAACCAGGGGACCCAGAGGAAGAACCGTTCGATGTAGATCAGAAACCAGAGCAGGTAGTGGCCGACAAGATCAAAGAAGTCTCCGAAATGTGCCAGCAGCCAATCCATGAACACGTCGGTCCACTCGGCCAGAGGGATGCGCACGTCTTTGGGGAAGTCGAACATGGCGTCTCCGTAGAGGAAGGGGCACGAGACGGGCCGGCCCTCGGGCCGGCCCGGACAGTGCGCGTGCTACTGCAGCGCTTTTTTGACCTTGGCCACGTCCTTTGAGGGCAGCCACCTGGTCCAGACATCCTCGTTGTTTTTGAGAAACCACTGGGCGGTCTGCATGGCGTTTGCCTGCTTGTCCTTCATGTAGAACAGAAACTTGTTGGCGTTGTCTTCGCTGATCTCGTACTTCTGCAGCAGGGCCAGCACCTCGGGTGCCCGGTCGGTCAGGGTGGTGTTGACCAGGATGTTCACATCGGTGGGCGGGATGGCGCAGGCCCTGGTTTCCTCCCAGACCTGCGGGTCGTAGGGAGGCTCCTCGAGCATGATCATGTCGTACTTGCCAAGGACCCAGGTCGGTGCCCAGTAGTACCCGAACCACGGCTTTCCACGCTCATAGGCTGCGGCCAGCGACCCTGACAGGGCGGCGTCCGAACCAGGGATGAAGTCATTGTAGTACTCGTCCAGGCCGTAGGCCTCGAGCTTCTGGGAGAGTTTCTCGGTGATGGCCCAGCCGGCAATGGCATTGTAGTACCGCCCCTTGTCGGGTTGTTCCGGATCACGAAAGAGCTCCCAGTATTCAGGCAGGTCAAAGACGGTCTTGAGGCCCGGGGCCATGGGCTCTATGCCGCGTTCCTGGTCCCCCTCGACCACGTAGCGGGGCACGAACCATCCTTGGGAGGTGGTGGCCAGGGAGGGTCCAAGATCCAGGATCTTGCCGCCGGCCATGGCCTTGTCGTAAACCTCCTGAATGTTCTGGGTCCAGGACTCCATGTCCACGTCCACATCGCCGGCAACCAGCCCCTGCACGACCACCGGCGTGGCGCCGGGCATGTAGTCGGAGTCGTACCCGTAGGCGTGGTCGATGATAAAGGCCACGATCCGGTTCTGGACCATGATGCTGTCCCAGCTCATGTCCGCAAAGACGATCTTTTCAGCGGCTGCGGCGGGTGAGCCGGACACGACCACCAGACAGGCAGCGGTCAGGGCTGCGACCCGCAATGCTCGTTTGAAGCCTCTCATTTGCCTCCTCCTGGTTGCAGGTGAGCCAGACAGCGGCTGCACTCTCCACAGCGCTGTTTTCCCCCGGGCAGGTGCAAAGTTGCCCGGGGCTGGCGGTGTTTGCAGTTTTTAAATTATTCCTGGACCTTACCCTTTTGGCGAAAAACAATCAATGTTCAGAGGCAAAAGGGAAGCACTGTTGCGCGCCCGGCGTCTTGACAGGGAACAGCAAACCAAATAGGTACTTTCGTTTCCTTGCTCGCACCACTGCGGGGCGGGCCAAATGACCACAAGGAGGATTTTTACATGCTTCGCACCTACGAGACCCTGCTGCTGCTCAGCCCTGAGCTGGGCGCCGAGGGCCGGGGGGAGGTCCTGGAGACCCTCAAGGGAGTCATCCAGAATCAGGGCGGGCAGCCCCTGGAGATTGACGAATGGGGCATGCGCGACCTGGCTTACCCGGTCAAAAAGCAGAACCGCGGTTACTACGTCCTGATCACTTTCGGGCTGGAAGGGCCCAAGGTTGCCGAGCTCGAACGGATCATCCGCATCACCGACGGGATCTTCAAGTTCGTCATCGTGCAGCTCTCCGACACCTTTGCAGTAGCTGAACAGGAGGCGTGAGATGGCCTTTCAAAAACGATTCACACCCCGGCGGAAGTTTTGCCGGTTCTGTGCGGACAGCGACCTGAAGCTCGACTACAAGAACCCGGGGCTGCTGCGGGAGTTCATCACCGACCGCGGCAAGATCCTTGCCCGGCGGATTACCGGCAACTGCGCCGGACACCAGCGCCGGCTGACCGTTGAGATCAAGCGGGCCCGGCAGATGGCCCTTCTCTACTACACGGCCACCCACAGCGTGGACGTGAAGAAGAAGACCACCTAAGGAGGCGGCCGTGATGAAAGTAATCTTACGTGCCGATGTGGACAACCTGGGACGCCTGGGCCAGGTGGTCAAGGTCAAGCCGGGATATGGGCGCAACTACCTGCTCCCCAAGGGGCTGGCCATGCCGGCCACGGAAGGCAACATGAAGGTGTTCGAGCAGGAGCGCAGGAAGCTCGAGCAGCGCATGGAGTCCATCCGGGCCCAGTCCAGGAACGAGGCCGAGCGGATCGAGGCCGCCGAAGTGGTCATCCCGGTCCGGGTGGGCGAGAACGACAAGCTCTACGGCTCGGTGACCACGGTCAACATTGCCGAGGCCCTGGAAGAGCAGGGCATCGAGATCGACCGGCGCAAGATTCTGCTCGACGAGCCCATCAAGGAGCTCGGTGATCACGAGGTCGAGGTCAAGCTCCATCCCGACGTCCGAGCCACACTGAAGGTATCCGTGGTCAAGTATGCCAGCGAAGAGGACCAGGAAGGGGAGTAGTCCCGACAGTCAGGCTCCCCAGCACGATTCCGGCGGCGGAAGCCTGGAAAAGGTTTCCGGCGATCTGCTGCGCAAACTCCCCCCTCAGAGCCTGGAAGCCGAACAGGCGGTTCTGGGGGGGATTTTTTTGCGCAACTCGATCTTCCACACCCTGGTGGACCTGCTGACCGAGGACGATTTCTACTCCCCGGTCCACCGCACCATCTACCTGGCCTGCCAGGAGCTCTACCGCAGGAACGTGCCCATAGACCTGGTCACCGTGAGCGAGGACCTCAAGAAGCACAACCGCCTCGAGGATGTGGGGGGGGCGCTCTACCTGACCTCGCTCACGGAGTCGGTGGCCAGTGCATCGAACGCCATCCACTACGCGCACATCGTGCGCGAGAAGTCCATCCGCCGCAACCTGATCCAGACCGCATCGGAGATCATTGCCCAGTCCTTTGACGGCAGCGAGAGCGTTGAAGCCCTGCTCGACGGTGCCGAGCAGCAGGTCTTCGCCATATCGGAGTCCAGGGCCGAGCGGACCTTCAAGAACAGCAGGGAGCTGGTGCACACCGTCTTCGAGCACCTGGAGAAGCGGGTGGAGCGCAAGGAGCTGGTCACGGGGGTGCCCACCAGCTACCACAAGTTCGACGAGCTCACCGCCGGGCTGCAGCCAAGCGACCTGGTCATCGTGGCCGGGCGCCCCAGCATGGGCAAGACCGCCTTTGCCCTCAACGTGGCCATGCGCGCCGCGGTCCAGCACGATGTGCCCACTGCAATTTTCTCCCTGGAGATGTCCATGGAGCAGCTCATGATG